>DMNR01000291.1:0-4207 GCA_003452655.1 Actinomycetota bacterium
GATGCTGGTGAAGATCACTTCGCGGCTGCCGAGCCGTGCTCCCCATGCGACTTTGCGGCGATACGTCTTCTCGAGCTCGCTGGCAATCACGATGCGTTCCTCGCGAGTGTGCTCTCGGAAGCGCTTGATGCGACCATCTGCCGCCGCGTCAGCGTCCTGCGCTGAGTCGCTTTCGGGGTCGGGAAGGGTCCCGATGATCGTGATCTCTTCTCGGTCGACCACTAGGTCCGGAGCTTGGGTGAACCAGGAATCTGGCAACCGGCCGACCAGCCAACTGACAAGCTCCGCTTCGTTGACGGGCTTGGCGGGGGCTTCGCCGCCTCCATGGCGGTGTCCTCTGGGGAACATGTGCATCTCCTTCAGTAGATGATTACAAGTAATCTAACGGGAGAAATGGCAGAATGTTCCAGCTAGACGTTCGCCTATAGCGATAACGCCCGGGGTACCCCAGGACCGGGGTTGATGCGGCAATTGCGACGTCGCCAGTATTCTCCACACCTCGGAGATGTCGACGGCAATTCCGCGCGCAATAGCGCTAACCGATGGGAGGTTCAGACGATGCCAAATCCAACTCTGACCGGATTTCATCACGTCGTTTTGAGTGTCAGCGACTTGACCGAATCTGTTCGCTGGTACGGCGAAGTCCTAGGGTTCCAGGAACTGTTTCCGTGGAACACGCAAGACTTTCAACGACGTCTGCTGATCCACCCGAGCGGCGCCGTCCTCGGCCTGACCCAGCACGACCACCACGATTCCCAGGAAGCGTTCAACGAGCGCCGACCCGGTCTTGACCACTTGTCATTTGGNNCGGCGTTGAAAACTCGGGCCTGACAGTGACGCCAGAAACCGGCTTCACGCTGATCGCATTCCGCGACCCGGATCGAATTCAGTTGGAGCTCTACCTCGCCACCTGATTGGGCGCGTTCCTGCCGTCGCGCCGAACTTCCGACGCGCGTTGTTCCCAGCGCGCTGGGATAGTTCAGGCGTGCCTGGCGCTGCAGATCCCACGAACACGTCACCGTCTGAGCCTGCACCGCACCGCCACGAGGCGCTCTTTCGACCCGCGGTATTCAAACTGGCAGCGGGAATTCTGGTAGTCACGGTTGTCCCGCCCCTGACTATCGTCATCCTGCTGTTCGGCAAGGACGCCGCGACAACTGCAGTCTTCGGCGTGCTCGTCGGAATGGTCAACATTGTGCTTGCCGGGCGCAACACTGCGCTCGCCGCGTCATTCGCACTGATCATCATGGCGCCGATCAGCGTTATGGCCGGGCTCAATCCGGTGACGGGTGCGGCCGTCATGGCCATCACTTGTCTTGCAATCGGTGTCTCCGCTGGCTGGGGCCTGCAACGCGGCCTGTCAATGCTTCCGCTTGGCATTGCTTTCCTGATCATTAGTCCACCCGCAGTCAGCAATACCGCCACCGACCGAATCTCGACCCCGTATCTGCTGACGGTGACAGCGATCGTGGCGATCTCAACGCTGATCCCGGTGGCAGTTCTGGCATTTCTCCTGCGCCATAAGGAACTCCCTAAGCCGCAACCAAACAACAAAGCGGATTCGATCGAATACGCCATCATCATTTCGGTCACCACCGCAGTTGCCATGTTCGCGGTGCTCACAATCGACCCCAGCCCCTATTCGTTCTGGCTCCTGCTCACCCTCATCGCGGTGGTGCAGGTCGGACCGCAGGCCACATTCCGCAAGACGTTTCAACGAGCGTCAGGAACTGTGATCGGTGGGGCACTCGCAGCAGTCATTGTGATCCTGATCCCCAACTCAACAGTGCTATTCATCATCGGCATGCTCACATTGCTGGCGGCTCTGAACTTCATCGGTGGCACAAGGTACTGGCTGTACACCGCGTGTATGACGCCCACGATCGTGCTCACCTCCGGAGCGCCCGCGGCGGCATCGACGGACGCGGCCCGCGTCGCGTACACGCTGATCGGCGCAGCGCTGGCAGTTGTTGCCTTCGCCATTTCACACGTTGTCCGGACCTACAAGAGTTCTCACGCCGATCCGGTCACCCATGGTTGACGATGCTTGGCGCGGTGACACCTACGCGCACCTTCGGGCCGCACGCACCAACGAGCAATGGCCGCTCTACGCCGAGTTCGCGGGCCTTCAGGAACGCGGACTTCGCAAACAAGCCCTTGCCAAAGCGAAGCTATTTGCAGACGAAATGAGCCCACAACCGCTGTCGCAACGCTGGGCATTCGTCAGTTGGTTGTGCACCGACGTGTTGGCCGAACGCGTTGTCACGCAACCGGTGGTTCCGATGCCGCTGCGTTCGGAGGTGGTGGTGCCGACACTGTTCGAGCAGCGCACGGCAGATCCCTCCGATGTACGCGCGACGATCTGGCTCGTCGGCCGGTTCACAAGTGAGGTTTACGAGGTCGCCGGCCCAGGTGCGATCGACCCGCCCGCGGAACTCCTGCGCAATCAGCTCGAAGCCACCCCAGACAGCGTGGCCGTGCGACAGTGCCTGGCCCGGCACCTCCTGAGAACCGTCGAGGATGATGCGCACCACCTCAGTGAGTCGCGCTACCTCGGCGACGCAGATCTCAATCAACATCGGTTGCTTGAAATCCGGGAGCTAATCCCGGACTCAGGTGACCCCCTGCGCGCAGCTGCCGAACGAGAGAGGCAACTGCTTCACGCGTGGCAGGAGTTCTCCACCAGTGGCGAGACAGACTTCGATGCCTGGTGCGTTCACGGCAACATTGAACCGCCAGCGGGTAACGCCTACTACTACTACTACGAGAACTAGCGGTTGGGGCCATCGCGATCTTCGACCGATCGCGGCCGCGGCAACCCGAAGATTCTTCGCTTTGCTGCGTCCTGCGCCTGCAGGGGGAACTTGGCCAACAGTGCCAATCGGGTCGCGCCCTCGCCTGTGAGGTACCGAGGCTTGGGGCGAGAATCAGTGAGGGCTTTGACGATGGTTTCCGCGGCCACCGCCGGTGGGCTTCCGTGCTCCTCGCGCTCGAGGAACTTCGAGAGGACCTCTCGAAATGAGTCCCCGTACAGCTGTGCCTGCGTGACGCTGAAAGCGTCGCTGGCGCGCTGGACGTCAGCGCGCATCGCGTCAACAGCTGCCGTGTGAATACTCGCTGGTTCGACCAAGATCACGCGGATTCCCCACGGTGCCAGTTCCTGCCGCAGAGTGTCACTCAGCGAGGCAATGGCGGCCTTGGACGCCGTCAACGGCCCGGCGAAGGGCACGGTCAGTCGATCGCCAATCGACCCGACGAAGATGATCCGCCCTGCGGCGATGCGGATCAGTGGAGTCATTGCCCGGGTCAGGGCCATCTGCCCGATGACGTTGATCTCGAAGATTCGCCGCAAAGACTCGCTATCGGCGACCTCGAGCGGGGCCGCCATCCCGATCCCTGCGATATTCGCGAGCCCATTGAGGCCGCGGTCGCCCACATGCTGGCCAATGACCTTGGCTGCGAGCTCGATGTCGTCGGAGTTCGTCACATCTACCCGCAGGCGCGTGCGAGAACCATCATTCGCCACGGCACTGGCGTCGCGCACCCCACGATCACCCGCAAAGACGTGGAACCCGGCGTCGAGTGCGGCGGCGACCGTCGCCTCACCAATCCCGGAACCGGCACCGGTGATCAGGACGTGCGGCAGGTCGCAAACCATTCGAGCCCTCCCTGCGCGCAGACGTGATGAACCCTCAAGAGCAAACCACCAAACCGCCCAATCAAGCTCGCCCACCGCCGAATCCGATCGCCCAATTGCCCGGACGGAATAGCGGCACCGTCGAAGCTGTTGTGGCGGATGAAGTCAACCCCACGATTGGAACCCGATGACAAACGCCGTTACCTCACGCGCCGTGTACTACGACCAGTTCGGCGGACCGGACGTATTGAAGATCGGCGAGATTCCGCTTCCCCCGGTAGGACCAGACTCGGTCGTCGTCAAGGTTGCCGGCACAGGTATCAATCCTGTCGACTACAAGATCGCGATGGGCTACCTCGACGGATACATCGAGCTACGGTTCCCCGTCGTCATTGGCTGGGATGTCGCGGGCGAGGTAACTGCAGTCGGTGGGGCAATTACGGAATTCACTCCGGGCGATCGAGTATTCGGCTACGCCCGCCTCGACACAGTCGAGCATGGCACCGCTGCCGAAACTGTCGTGCTGCCAGTTCGGGTCCTGGCGAAGGCCCCCACAAGCATCGAACTAGA
>DMNR01000291.1:4399-9170 GCA_003452655.1 Actinomycetota bacterium
GATATTCAGCCAGGTGAAACCGTGTTGATCCATGGGGCTTCCGGTGGCGTTGGGCAATTCGCCGCACAACTAGCAAAGCTGGCCGGGGCGACCGTGATCGGTACCGCTTCCACCCGCAATCACGACCACCTGCGCAGCCTCGGAGTCGAACCGGTTGGCTACGGTCCAGAACTCGAAGGCGCGGTTCGGGAGTTGGCACCTGATGGTGTCGATGTCGTCATCGACCTTGTTGGTGCCGACGCCCTCGAACGGTCGGACTCGCTAATGGCGACCGATGCCAGGGTTGGGTCCATCACCGATGGCGAGGGGGCGCTGGCGCGCGGCGGCGTTTACGTGTTCGTCCGCCCGTCAGCCGAGGACCTGGCGTTGTTGGCCACACTCATCGACGAGGGCAAGTTGTCCGTCGACGTCGCGCAGACCTTTCCGCTCGACGAGGCGTCAGAGGCCTATCGTGTCCTCGCCGAGGGTCACGTTCGAGGCAAGATCGTGCTCACGCCTTAGCGACTGGATCGCGTTGCGAACAGAGAAATTCGGCTGACCGACTGGCCACCGAGACAGGCTTACGCTGGAAGATCGGGCGGGACTCGTCCGACCTGAGTGACGAGCCGGTCCGTCCTCGGCGGCACAACAAGCCCAGGCCGCTATCCCCTCGTCGGGTCGGCGAGAAACTCTGCGAGCCACGTCTGTCTGCGGATCGCGATCCGCGCAGCGATCCGCAGTCCGCACTGCCAGAGGAAGATGCACCAGGGCGTCATCAGGATCGCTGCCAGCAGGTAGTGAATGGAATCTTGCCCGACGAACGTGAGGACAAGCATCGCCGGACCCAGCGAGATGATCGCCGCGGGAGTTGTCAGGAGCAGGTAGGCAAGTGCGACGGCGATTCCATAACGAAGCCAGGTGTCGCGTCGACGGAGACGCTCACGCATCGGCATCGGATGAAACGGCAAGAGCGGGGCAACAATCGCTGCCAGACCGAGATACGGAAACGGCAGGAATAGCACCGCGATTGCCACGGCGATTGAGATTGTTGCGTCGTCTCCACTCGGAGTAAGGGCGAGCGCCAGCAGCATGCACGCGGGCGCGATCAGTACCCATAGCGCAAGGTTCTGGACAGTCATCACGCGTCGAATGAGGTCAGCGTCGTGCAGACGGTCACGCGCATGATCGGCTTTGCCACCGATGAGGTTCGTGGCGGGAACATCCGAGAATGACCAGGAGGCAATCGCCACCGGAAGGAAGATCAGCGCAGTATGGCGCAACACTAGATCGGGGTTGATCAGAAACCAGACGCCGAGAACAATCGCGACATTGACCAGTACCGAACTCACCACTTCAAAAGGTGGCGTGAACATGAATCTCAGTTCGGCCCGAACTTGGCTTACTAAGGAGCCATGGGGGTCTTCGACTGCCACCGACACCTCCGTCCAAGGACGCTGCGGACCACTAGGTCCTGCCGCGTAGTCGCACTGCTGTTGCAGAACCTACCGATATCGCGCGATGGTGTGTCGTTATGACGACTCAACACGAACTCAACAAGCAGGCCGCGATCGAGTTCTATGACTTGATGTTCAATCAGAATGACCCCCAGACGGCGATTGATCGCTACGTCGGTGACACCTACACGCAGCACAATCCTGAAGTGGCAGACGGAAGAGACGCGTTCGTCGACTATTTCGTGCGAATGGCTGCTGAATACCCTGGCAAACACGTCGAGTTCAAACGGGTCTTCGCCGATGGCGATTTCGTCATCCTCCACTGCTACCAGACGTGGCCGAACGACAACGACTACGCAGGAATCGACATCTTCCGGTTCGACTCGAGTGGCAAGATCATTGAGCACTGGGACGTGCTACAAGTCATTCCCGAGACTGCCGCGAATGGCAATGGAATGTTCTAAATCGAGGACTAGGCGGAGCCGAGTGCAGTCAGGCCAAGCAGCAACACGCTGGTCAAGAAGGACACGAAGACCATGAGGATCCCGCCCTTAACCTTCGAACCATCTTCGCCACCGATCTCGGGGCCCAAAATCATGATTCCAGCGATGAAGAACAGTACCCAGCTTGCGACAAACCCGACGGTCGTCATCGTGGTCCACCATCTTCCTGCGCCGAAGCGCGAATGCGTATGTCTTGTCAGGTGCGATTCTGGCAGGCTGACGCCCTCTTATGCAGATCGCCTACGTCCAATCGGAGGCCGTAGGCGGAAAACCTATCGCACTGTGTCGAGCTCGAGGGTTAATTCCCACGCGGACTGACCGACCTGAATCGCCTCAACAACGTGTACTGATGCCATGTCAGGGACGACAAAATCCGAATGCGCCATCACCTCGTACGGATTCGTAGTCAACAATCCAACCGTTTGTGCTCCTGCGGCGTTTCCGGCGTCGATTCCAGGGGCAGCATCCTCAAAGACAACGCAGTCGCTGGCTTCCACTCCCAACAACTGGGCACCAAGGAGGAACCCCGCAGGATCAGGCTTGCCGCGCGCCACGTCCGTTGCCGAAACGATGTGCCGCGGCATTGTCAGCTCCGTGAATTCAAACCTCGACGCAGCAGTTGGCGCCATGGACGAAGTTACGACTGCCCACGCGTCCTCTGGCAGCGATTTGAGGAATTCAACGGCTCCAGGAATGGGCACGGATCCGGCATCAATCAGCCAGGACTCGACCTCCAGTGCGGTCTGTTCGGCCGGAGTTCCGAGGTCCAACCGCTCCATGACCTCGATCGTTCGAACTCCGTGACACATCGCCAGGATCTCGTCTGGGTCGCGCCCGATTTCCTCGGCGAACCTCGTCCAAGCCGCATCAACTGCGTGGCCCGAATCAATCAGCGTGCCATCAAGATCGCACAAGACCGCCGCGCACTTCACTGTCGTCATTCCCACAGGCTTCCATGTTCATCGCGCCCATCAAAACCAGCATCGCTCGATTCACCACGACAGTCGACGGGACTTCGTCAGGAGGCCGACCAACTGACCACGCGCGTATGCTCCCGCTCAACACCACACCACGTCCGGAGTTGATCATGAAGTCGCATGAGCACAAGCCACCACAATCGGCCGTGCGACTTAGAGACTTGGACAAAAAGGATCGGAATCGCATCCTTCGCCAGGCGATCGTCAGAGTCGTTATCGGCACCGGGTTGATGTTCCTGGCCTACTGGCTAACGCCATTCGACAATCAGTACGGGGTGCACCCATTTGTCGTGATGTTGTTGCTGCTGGCGGTGTTCGGTCTCTTTATCTACTTCTCGGTTCGACGAGTCCTGTATGACAACTTTCCACAACTCAAAGCGATCCAAGTCGCGATCTTCTCGGTGACGTTCTACCTGTATGGGTTCGCCGCCCTCTACCTCGGTATGTCTGTTACGGACCCGTCTCATTTCACCGAACCGTTGTCACATGTCGGCGCCTTCTATTTCACCGTCGTCGTTGCCTCCACAGTCGGCTTTGGTGACATCACCCCCAACGATGACATCTCACGGATCATCGTGACGGCCCAGATGCTGGTGAACATCGCGCTCATCGGTGTCGGCGTTCGCGCGATCCTGGCCATCGGCAAGATGCGAACCGTCAATGCGCCGCACGCCGAACCGAAGGCAGCAGAGACCTCCCACGAACCCGATGCGACTCCGGAGTCGGCTTAGGCATCCGCGTGACAATCCCCTGCAACCACGGGACTGGGCGCAGCATCATGATCACAGGAACTCCCGTCAGCGCCCCGGACCAGAGGTGACCGATGCTCAACACCAGCAGGATCATTGCGTTCGTGCCCGTGTCCGATGTGGATCGTGCGATGCACTTCTACGTCGATGTGCTCGGCCTGACCGTCACTGACTACACCGACGAATACTGCGTCCTTGACGCGGCCGGCACCTGCCTACGCCTGACCCGCGTTGTCGAACTCCCGGCTGCCGAACACACGATCGTCGGTTGGAGTGTCGCCAATATCGACGTGACAACTGCGGAGTTAGCGGCCCGAGGGCTTGGATTCCACAGGTACGACGGAATCGTCCAGGACCAGCATGGGATCTGGCTGTCACCCAAGGGTGATCAGGTCGCCTGGTTTAGCGACCCCGACGGAAACACCCTTTCGGTTACTCAGTTCGCAGAGTCGCCGGCTACGTCGATGGCTTGATCTGATCGACTGGCGAAGCCGTTGCTGCCGTCGGATCTGCCAGCGTCGCCAGCTGCGAACGAACCTTCTTCGTGACCCAATGTTCAGCAAAGAATGACGCCAACGGGATCGTGCCGGCAAGCAGGATGAGGATCGTGGCGATCGGCGACCATCGCATTCGGAACGTCAGGTCGACAGCCGTAATCAAGTAGATGAAGTAGAGCCACCCGTGCCCAGTCCACATCAGTGAGTACAGGGCAGGCTTCTGTCCACCATCGCCGTAACCGAGGACGGTGTACCCGGCGATCGCCCAGATCGTCAGAATGAGCAGGAAGACACCGGTCACCCAGGCCATCACGCGATACCGCAGTAGTGCACCGGTCATTGGCGCTTTCCTTCCATTCCAAGTTCAGTCGAAGACGGCGCAGAGGCAGCCGACTGTTCGCCAGTTCGTAGTTCGCGTGCTCGTACCCGACGCTCTTCGGCGGAATCGTCAAGGGAGATCAGTTCGGGAGCCTGTGGTGCCTGCGACTCTGTCTTCGTTCCGTCGGACAGGTCCGCGACCTGCTCGACCGCCGCATCCGCGGCAGCCACCATCTCGGCCAATTCCGCGTCTCGCTGATCCCGAAGGAATCGGAACCAGAACCAGATGCCGAA
>DMNR01000391.1 GCA_003452655.1 Actinomycetota bacterium
TATGCCCAGGGCAGTGTGGACAAGTTGCTGCGCGATCGCATGATTGACGGTGCAACGGCGGGTGCGGGATCGGCACGAGCGGTCAATCGCCAATTGGACAAGCTGGAGAAACCTGACTCGGTTCGCAAGGTGTGGAACCTGCGGTTGTCTTTTCCAACAGACCAACGTTCACCAGCGAGCTTCACTCTCTCAAACGCGCACTTAAGTCGTGGTGGGTTCTCTCTCGGGCCGCTCGATCTTTCGGTCAATCCCGGCGAGCGGGTTCGCATTCACGGCACCAACGGCAGCGGGAAGTCCGTTCTCGTTGAAGCCTTGGCGGGTGCTGCCACGCTTGAGCACCCACGGGCCGCGGGGGCGAGCCATGCGACGATTGGGGTGTTGGATCAGGGGCGCACCCAAGTGCCTCGTGCCGAAACCACTCTTTCCGAGTGGTTTCCAGAAGCTAGCGCGCTGTCGTCGGCAGATGCCAGAACTCTGCTCGCCAAGTTCGGGCTCGGTAGTGACGACGTCGACCGCCCGATGCGCACGCTGTCTGAAGGTGAGCGGACCCGCGTCGGGCTGGCGTTGATCGCGAGTCGGGAAACTACTGGCCTGATACTCGACGAGCCGACCAACCACCTGGACCTGCCAGCGATCGAGGAACTTGAACAGGCATTAGCCAACTACACCGGAACGCTCGTCGTCGTATCGCACGACGAGGCGTTCGCGCAGGCATTACACATTGATCGCACGGTGGTTCTCGGTGCGAATCCCTCACTCGGCGCGAGCTAGGTCAGGCAGCCTCAATGCTCCGTCAACCCATTTTTGCCTGGCACACTAGGCGGGTGCTAATAGAAGAAGCCGAACTGGTCGTCGAGAAACTGCGAGCGCACCACGTCTTCGCTCACGTTCAACACACTGGAGTGAACCGGGTAGGGATTCGCGTCGTGTTGCCCACCGGGGCCGAAGCAATCTGGGATGCAGACGGCGCCGCAGGATTGGAAGCTCAAGTGATGCGCGACGGCGTATTGGTGGGATTCATTCCGGTGATTGAGGGCTCCGCTGATTTCGACCTTGACCAGACTGTGGCAGCCATCGCCTCCGCGGAGTACGGGACTGTCTAACGGGGCGTGGGGCAGAGTGGTGCATTCGCCCGCCCACCTGGAGCGAAGTGGCCCAATCTGAGTCATACTTACTTCAAGTACGGCGACCTCGACCAGGAATGGGGCGTCGAGACGGCAAGGAGAACTGTCATGAACCGACGCATGATGAAGTCAAAAATTCACCGTGCACGCGTAACGGACGCACATCTTGATTACGTGGGATCGATTTCGCTCGACCCAGAACTCATGGGGCTCGCGGACATTTTGGTGGGCGAGCAGGTACACGTCGTCGATATCGACAACGGGGCAAGATTCGAGACGTATGCGATAGAAGGTCGGCCAGGGGATGTCTGCCTTAATGGTGCAGCAGCTCGATTGGTCCACCCGGGTGACAAGGTCATCATCATTACCTACGGCGAATACAACGAGCACGAGGTTCAGAGCTATGAGCCACGGGTCGTGCACGTTGACGAGGCCAACATTCCTGTTAGTGAGGACGTTGCTCGCAAACTTGCCGGTGGTCCGATGGCAGTCGAACAGGCCCGGCCAGTCAGAGGTTCATCAGTCCAGTAGTGACCGGATTGCACTAGTTCTTTCTTAATTGGTTATCCACGCGCTGCCGAGTGTGCTTGTTGTCCACCTTGGGCACTAGTTCGGCCAGGAGACACCCTGTGAACCGGGCACGCTCGTCTCATGAGTATCCAACCATTTGAACCAGCCGATTTGATCCTTCGAGGCCCAACCCAGGTTGCGGCCTCAGTGCCGTACCTGTTGGGATTTCAGCCGTCGGACAGTGTTGTTGTCGTATTCGCCACCGTGCGGGGACGGCATATCCTCACCGCGCGGGTCGACGTTCCGCGTGACCCCGAGGGCACGGTTGCGATGTATGAGTCCGCACTTGCTATTAGTGAGCGTGCGCACGAGCAGCAGGCAGCCTACGTCAGTTTTGTTATCTACCCTCCGGATGATGGCGCAGGCGTGCGACTTCCGGTGGTTGTCGAAGCACTGAGGCAGGCAGTTGAGCGGACGCACTTGTCTCTTGACAGCATCGCAACGGTCCAACACGGGACCTGGCGCGATGAACTCGATCGAGATGCACCGGCGCTCCTTCTCGACGAGGTGGGCCTTGACGCGGCAGCTCAGTGGGTGGCACACGGGGTGACCTATGAGGCAAGCCGCGAGGATCTTGCCGCTCGCATCTGCGGCCCGGAAACGGACACCTCCCGAGCGGTGAGGGAGGTGATCGAACGCAACGGCGATAAGTGGCGTAGAGAGCTAGTGAAGACCGCAGCGTCTCGCAGACAGATGGAAGACCAAATCGCCGCATACGTCACTGTGGTGAACATCAACTCTTGCTCAGAAGCCCGAGACCATGTTTCACCGGTTCCTTCAGCTGAAGAGATCGCAGCTTGGGTCATTGCCCTGGCAGACAATCGGGTTCGCGAACCCCTTCTGTGGCGGCTCGCGGATGGCTTCTTGGAGGGCGAGGCATCGGCGATCCGCCTGCACCAAGACGCGCTGGCCAGACTTTGCGCTCTCGTTCGCAATACACCGGCAGAACTTGCCGCACCGATCGCGAGTTGCGCAGCGGCATATGCCTGGCAGTTGGGTGACGGTGCATCAGCCGGCATTGCCGCAGATCACGGGCTGAACGCCAACCCGAGAAATGTTCTCTGTGGGTTAGTTATGTCGGCAGTTGCTGCCGGGGTTCACCCTCGCGTCTGGCTTGACATGCTCAGATCGATGACACTCAAGCAGCTTCGCTCTGGGCCGCGCCGGAGCAAGTCCGAGCTCCTCGGGGACTCCTGGTGAGGCAGCGTTCGTGTCTCGTTGCCCCGGCCGAGTTGCCTTAGGGGGCGTCGAGCGCATCTCGCTGCGAAGATGAGCTCATGAGTACGCTCGATCACATTGACCTGTCCCTCAAGCTCACCCGTGCCCAAGAGGCGAAGCGGCTGTCGAAGGCCCAGGCGCGCCTGTTGTATTTGCGCCTAGTGCTTGGCGGAATCTTTGATGGCTCTGGACGGCTTGGTCCGCCGGTTTGTCTGGTATTTGAGGGTTGGGATGCGTCCGGAAAGGGCGGTGCGATCAAACGGGTGATGGCGCCCCTCGATCCCCGACATGTGCGCGTGGCAACGTTTGCGGCGCCAACATTCGATGAGAAGCGGCACCACTTCCTCACTCGGTTCTGGGACAAACTTCCGGGCTGGGGTGGAATGACGATCCTCGATCGTTCGTGGTACGGCCGCGTTCTTGTCGAACGCGTTGAGGGTTACGCAACAGAGGAACAGTGGACGCGCGCCTACGCTGAGATCAGAGCGTTCGAGCGGACCTTGGCCGATGAAGGAATGTTGATTCTCAAGTTCTGGATTCACATCAGTGATGAAGAGCAGCTCGCACGATTCAAGGCTCGCCAGACCGATCCCCTCAAGAAGTGGAAGCTCACAGACGAAGACTGGCGTAATCGCGAGAAGCGTCCTGAGTATGAGGAAGCCGTCATCGAAATGTTGGAGCGGACCGACACAAGCTTCGCGCCGTGGATTCTCGTTGAGGGCAACGACAAGCGGTACGCC
>DMNR01000096.1 GCA_003452655.1 Actinomycetota bacterium
GACGCGCTGGGCACGCACGCTCGCGTCGAGCTCGACATCGATCCCAGTCACGACCGAGCCAACCCGGTCACCGCTGCCTTGGCATCGCTCGGTGCGTTCATCGCCGGCGGGTTGATCCCGTTCTTGGCTGTGCTGTTCGCGCCGAACTCCGCGGCCGTCTTGGTCACGGTGATCGCCGTGGTCGTCGCGCTAGCCATCACGGGCTTCACCTCAGCTCGCTTGGGGCGGGCCCCTGAAGGCCGTGCCGTGGCCCGCAACGTGGTTGGCGGGCTCTTCGCGATGGGCGTGACCTACCTGATCGGCAACCTCTTCGGAACAGCGATCTCCTGAGCCGCGTCCCAGGAGGCGACCGCGCGGCATACAGGACGTAGACATACGTCTCGGTCGACACGCGGCCCTGACCAACTTGCAAGTGGCTCGGCTGGTCGCCGCCGCGCTCGACGGGATCTTCACAGTCATTCGCCGGGCACCTCGGGCGGCCTTAGGCAGGCACCCAGGGCACCCGTCCACCCATGATGAGTTCGATGTCGAGCAACTACGCGAGATGTCGAATGGCCTTTGATGAAGAGCAATCGCCGTGCCTGCCCTCGGGTATTCAATCGGATCGCCACAAGATCACTGGCCTGTGAGACCGTGTGAGGAGTGTCGACGGAGCAACTCCTGCCTCAGCAGGTGAACTAGGCTCCGTTGTCGCTGCGCGTGCCCAGGACCGCGAAACGGAACGCTAGTCGAAGGCGTTCCGTGTCGGCGTTGACCACACGCTTTCCCTTGGCGCGCACGTGATCGATTCGGTCCACATGTTGGCGACGTCGGTGGCGTCCAGGGTGTAGTGGAACGCGCTGTTGTTGTCGCCGCCATCGTGGCCAACCAGGTCGATTTGGAGGAACCCCGGAGCGTGTGTACTCCCAGGCGTGTCAGGTCTTAGTGGGGATCGCGGACTTGAGCATGCTGCCGGAGCGAGTCCTCCACTGGCCCTGGGTGGCGACCGGCCCGGTCCGGTGGGACGTAGCCGCCAGCCAACCGCTGGGGCTGAGCCTTACGGGCGTGGTCGCGGGGTGCCAGCCGGTCACTGGCAGATCGCGTTTAACACGGCCAACCTCTCGGCCTTCGTGCCCGCGCGACACCGATCGACCTGGCCCTTCTGATCGGTCGCCGTGTCGGCAGCGTGAGTTCTATCCGTCATGGTGACCCATGAGGGGGCACGGTGGAATAGGTCACCTCATCGACTTGACTAGTGCAGGGGAAGCCCACAGAATTGACTGGCTCAACTGAATGAGCGAAGGCCGCGCGAGCGGACATCGCTCAAGTGTGGGCCCGAGATGATTAGGTGAGGGGGCACATGAGGCTGGAATCACTCCGAGAATGGATCTTGATCCGCCGGGTCGAGAAGGTCGAATGGAAGAATGAGCGCCCCCCATTGGGTGAGCTTGAGCGCGCAGTGAGGCGTGATCGAAAGCGAATTTTCCAATTGAGTCTGGCGACCCCCATTCTGGCGACGATGTTTGTTTACCTGGACTACGCGTCGAAAATTGCGCCCGGTAACGTGCTCTCCTTCTCCGATTTCTCGCATTCCGCATCGACCGCATGGGGAACCATGAATCCTGTAGAGATCCAGGCGGTACTCATGGGCCTGGCTCTACCTCTTTTCTTGGCCGTATCGATACGAAGGCCATCCTCGCGTCGCCAGGAGGTTGATTCACAGACGTCCGGACAACGCATCACCTTGGACCAAGTTAGTTGGGCGGCTTGCATTGTCTGTTCAACTGCTGCCTGGACGATCGTTCCGACCACCGTGGCGGCGCACAAGGGGATTCCGACCGCGCTGAGTGGCGGCATTGCAATTCTCTTTGCTGCCCTAGCGGCGCTCAGCTACGATTCGGAGGACTCTTCGCGTATGTCGCTCGGAGCCGCAAAGCGGCGCGAAAGGGCGCTCGGCGATCTACTTGAGTCCTGGAAGAAGTCAGAGCCGAATTTCGAGCGCTCCGCTTGGGCAGACAGTGAATCATCCCGCGCCTTGTGGCGGCGCGTCTTAGTCATCTGCGTTGTGGGCGCGACAGCATCCGTCGGTTTATCGATGTTCTTCATCTTCATTATCAGCCGGTCCCGTGAGGAGATCGGGAACTTATTGGTCGTGCTGAGTGTTGCACAGACCTGCCTCTTGTGCCTGTTTGTCCAGCGCATGGTCACGAGAGGCCTTTGGGTTCCCTTGCGGGGACGGTATCGGTCCCTGAGCGAGACCTTCCACATTGACTTCCTACTTTTGCTTTTGCTGCGTGCGACTTTGTCTGCTGTGTGGGTCTCCAAGAACGGGGAGAGTTGGAATATCAAGGAGACGATTGTGGTCCTTCTCTTCTCGGTCGTAACGCTGATCGTCAGGTGGTGTCTGCGCCGCAGCGCACTGATAAACTTGCTGAGAATCCAAGCGGGTCGACGCAAATTGTCGTGTACGAGTGACTGGGTGAATCGTATCGAGGTTCAGCTATCCGAGAATTCGACGCCGCACCGGGCCGATGGGTCGCTTGATGGTGTGGATTCTGCCGAGTCTGTTCAACGGCCCCCGGTTGCCCTGAAATGCCAGTCTCGTCTTGAAGGACTCGGTCGTGATCAAATCGGAAAGAATGACGGAACTCTCCGCGGCAAACTTCACACATTTATTTCGGAAATCAAGGCTAACCTCGGCCCTTCACGATCTTCAATCGTGAAGGGCCGAGATTAGGAGGTCCTGGCCATCCTTAAGCAGGTCTCCCGCGCCTACCCGACCAGGACCTATACCTGGTTATAGACAACGACGTCGCCCACAAACGCGTCGAGATCCGGGACTGGCTTACGGCGAACCCTCGCATCCACGTGCACTTCACCCCAATCTCCGGGTCGGAGCTGAACCCTGTCGAGGTCTGGTTCGGCATCATCGAACGAACGCCAAGCCATCCTGCGCGGTTCCTTCCGATCCGTGCCCGAGTGGAACGCCAAGTTCCGCGCCTTCATCGACGGCTGGAACGACCGCAGACGCCCGTTCGCGTGGACCAAGACAGCCGCCGACATCCTCAAGAAGGCCAACCGCCAGAACACTTCAAACACGGACAACTAGTACACGGCTGGCGGATCGCACACCGAAATCGGTCTTCTCGTCGAACGTCGAATCGCCTCGACCTCGCGGAAGACGGCGATGCGCCAGCACGCTCGCGGCGATGCGGGTGACCAGCCTTGGTCCGACCCCAGCATGGAGGGAGCCGCTCGCTTGAAGCGGGAGGGGAGTGATGCTGAGCCTCGGCTTCATGCTTGACTCGGCCGAGTCGGAAGGCGCGGCATCCGGAAGGCCTGACGAGGGCGGCCTCACGGGTTCGACAAGCCAGCGGCGCCGGGCCTCACGAGCCACACCGTGCAACCCCGTGCTCAGGGGCCTGTTCAGCGACGGGCTGGGGCCTCGTCAGAAGAGAAGCAGGCCGATGGCTGCCCCGACGATGATCGTGACCACGGACAGCACGAGCATGGGCACGAAGAAGCTGTGGTCGAACAACTTGCCACCCAGCTTGGTCGTCCCCGTGAGGTCGAAGTTGGCCGCCGCGATCTGGGTGCCGTTGGCCGGCAGCGTGTAAACGCCACCCAGGGCACCGGCCCACATCCCCGTCACGACTCCGACCGGCAGACCCGCTGCCAGACCGATGGGCACGATG
>DMNR01000112.1 GCA_003452655.1 Actinomycetota bacterium
GCTATATCCACAACTCAGCAACGTCTTTATGATATTTTACCCCCACTACAGTAGGGCATTGCACTGCCGCTCGACGTGATATAAATGTGCTGCGTCTGGGCTGTGGCCTAAGTTGGTTTGAACCACAGACGGTCGGACCATAAGCAGCATCATGGAGCACAAGTGACGCAGCATATTGGTGAAGGCACGATCAACATCCCTCAGACTTGGTACAACGCCTCGATCAACGTCTTTACCGCCGAACAACCGGGTAAAGCGGGGCCCAGTATATCTGTCAACCGCGACCTGCTGCGGCCCGGATTAGTACTCGCCGACTATGTGAGCGATCAGATCATCAAGCTCCGCGCGAAGCTCAAGGACTTCCGTATTGTGCAAGAGCGCCAAATGGAGGTGAATGGCCGACCGGCATGGCTCTACGAGTTCACGTGGGAGTCTGAGCAGGGGCTCGTCATGCATCAGATCCTCCTGACAGTTAACTATGACGCTCGGCTCATCAATCTCGTGGCGACTCACGGAGCCGTCATGGAGGGCCCACTGAAGGATCACATGATGGCGATGCTCCTCTCTTTTCGCTTCGCCCAGGTGGGTCGATCTGAAGCGCCCTGATGAGCGAAACGACTGCAGAAGAGCGCATAGCAAGCGTCCAGAAACAGGCGAAGCCGGTCGAATTCGGTGAGGCCGTTGCCGAGGCCTCCTCTGAAGCATCGGAGGGGGCTGGGTGGGTACAATCTGCCTTTGGTGGCCCCGTCGGATTGGCCGCGTACGCGGCTGGACTATATAGCTCGCAGTTCGGCACCTGGCTTGCAGGGAAGACCGATGCCGACAAGCATGTCGCAAATGGACTCGCGTTCATCGGACTGCCACGGATAGGCCAGCCTGGGCCCGACGGCCCGAACCCGGCGACGATTGACCATGAGATCGCTCACTCGCTCGCATTGCTTGGTTTCCTGGGAAGCATCGTCGTGGGTGCATTGGCTGCTGTCGCCGTGGGCGCGCTCATCGTCGCTACCGGCGGCGCCGCGGCAGTCGTGCTCATCGGGGCCGCGGCAGCTGGTGGCTTCGCCGGCGGCTTCGCCGGCACCGCGCTCGTGGGGGCGTGCTCCCAGTTCGGATACCGCGTTGGACCCATCATCACCGGCTCGTCTGATGTCTTTATAGCCGGAAAAGCAGCCGCGCGAATGACAGATACGGCGGCCTGCCGAGAACACAGCCCGCCGCCCTCGCCGATCGTTGAGGGCAGCCAGACAATCTTCATCAATGGGCTCGCGCTGGCGCGAGTCGGCCACAAGACCCTGTGCGGGGCGGTAGTCGACGAAGGAGTCCGTTCCGTGGTCGTCGACGCGTCGACATGGGCATGCGCCACCCCCGCCTCGGAGATCCCAGTCTGGCTCCGTGTCACCCTCGACTGGATCGACTTCCTCCCCGGGATCACCAAACCGAAGACCAAGCCGAAAATCGACGCCGATCCACCCAAGGTCAAGCCTGCTCCGCCAAAGACCAAGCCGAAGAAAAAACCAAAGACGACCAAGTCCAAGAATGAATGGCAGCAGCAGAAGAGCGAGCTCTCCAAGAAAAATATAGATGATTTTCGGCGTGAAACGGACTCGATGAACGCGCCTAAACGGGGAGCAGCGTATGAAGCGTGGGTTAAAGAGAATCACCCTGAGATGTATGGTGAGGGGCGTAGAAAATTTCCCGACGGGACCTCTACCGATGGTTGGAACAACAGCGTCAAACGAGAGGCATGGGACCACAAGCATTATAAATCCGAGCAGTTGAACAAGAGGTTCAGCGGCCACGCGAAGAAACAATTGGAAGCGTACTCCGAAAAGCTAAAGACCGGTGAGATCAAAGAGTTCAACTACGTCTTCAGCGACAAGCCGTCACCTAAGTTGGTCGAGCAGATCCAAGCCGCAGGTGGCAACGTGTACTACATTGACAACACCGGAGCCGCAGTGCTACTGTGAACCCGGAGCCGCAGTGCTACTGTGAACACACATTCTCCAAAGAGCATACTGCTAGTTGCCTACACTCCTGGGGGGGTGTGGATGGATGCCGGTCTCACGGCTCGCTTGGTGCAGTGCGCCCTCTCCGGGCGGTATGGATTCAAGCCAAGCGAGATCTTCGTAAACGATCACCCGAGCGGGAAATCCATCCCTGAGTATCACACCAAGCTCATGCGACGGATCGAGGCGGGTAGCGTCGAGCTGCTCGACGCGACCATGGGTGGCGCGGACACGCTTCCGGTGTTCCATATATCGGTGAGCGGCAACAGCGGGGCGTCCTGCATCACCAAGGTGCGGTTGCCCTATTCTCCTACCGAGGTCGACCCAGAGTTCGTGCAGCGTGTTCGCCAAGTAGCACAATGCCTGATCGAGGATACCTGCGCCGAATTCCTGCGCGGACATGACTTCGACGAATGGGGTCGTCTCCATCGCGAGCGTAAGGGTCGGCGACTGTTTGTTCCGAGCCAGGTCGATGGCGCCTACTGGCTGACGTATCTCTGTGGTGACTATGTCACACGGCTCGGTGGCGAGGCAAAATTTACTGTTGCGCCGGTGGCGTCGTGCTCGCGCGTGTCGGACGGAGTGCTGCTGCAGTCTCACGCCAGCTTCGTCGGGTTGGACCAAGGGCCGCATAAAGGCGGACTCGATTCACTTCACAACTACTTGGCGAGTCTCGTCAAACCGGAGGATCGGCCATGAGCACCGTGATCGAGGTCTTCTGCGAGGATCCGGAGGTTCAGTTCGACACCCATCCCGAACTAAAGCGCGATGCGGTACTTTGGAGCTCAACGTTGCTGCCGCAACTGTTGTTTCCACATCTCCGCTTCGCCCATTACGACGGATTGGAGGGCGGACTGTTTGCTTATTTGCGGGAACGCGATGGGGTTTCGTCGGTGTTAGAGGATCTGTTGGAGCAGGATCAGATCCTCGTGAACGCTTCAACGTTCGTCTTGGACCTTGTAAGGCTCCGGGGGGCGTTGTTGACACAAAAAGCGAACCTTCCTCCGATTTTTGAACTGGCCGATGCCAAAGGCCAAGTCTACCTTGAGGTCTCAACGGGGTCGCAAGCCATCGAATGTGGCTTTAACCATTGTATGCTGATCTCAGCGGACAGCGACGGGGTCGCCGACTTACGTCGAGTAGACGAGGTCACCTTCGCTAACAAGATCTTGCAGGTGCGAAGGATCGACACATACGCGGCACTGGAGCCTGAATTGCGCAGTGTGCTTGTGGTGGCGCGCACGGCGATGGTCCTCAGCTGCGGGATCGAGCTTCGGGTTCGCGCTTAAGCGGTTCAAAACGGGAATTTGGGGGCGAGGGTGAGTACGGAGCAGTTGTGTCTCCCGTCAAGCGGAGAGCGACCACGACGTGCCAGTGAGGACAATGGCGTTGAGGAGGAGGAGGAGCTTGCGCGTGCAGGGGGCTATGATGACCTTGTACGGCTTGCCCGCAGTGGCGAGGCGATCTGCGAAGGCCCGGATGACCGGATTCCAACGCCGGGCCGTGGGCCGTCAGCACGGCCATGTAGAGCACTTGGCGGACGTCTCCTCGGCCACCCTGGATCCGTCGTTTCCCGCACTGGCGCCCGCTGTCCCGGTTCATTGGAGCGAGCCCGACCAGCGCGCTGATGCGACGCCTATCAAGCTTGCCCAGCTCGGGCAACTCGCCGATCAGCGTCGCCGCGGTCACGGGTCCCACGCCCGGGACGGACTGGACCAGGGCTTCCTTGGCGGCATCCTCTGGTGTGGCCTGGAGCCTGGAGCGCCTCGTGGAGCTTGGCGTCGAGCGCAGCGATCTGAGCCTGGCGGAGGCGGTCGTGAAGCGGGCGGTGAAGCCGTGCATGACGGCGTGGTGGGCCAGGTTCTGCGCGAGCATGATCTTGCCGACGCCGTTGGGGCCAGAGGACGATGTTGACGTGGTCGCGCATGAATTGCAGCTCGAAGAGGTCATCGACCAGGTACGCGGCCTGCCGCCGCGCATGACACCGCCGCCCCCTCCGCGTTCGTTGATTCTCCCTGTTGTGGATCCGCTGGCGGCTCCGCCTGTATCTTATACACATCT
>DMNR01000063.1:0-305 GCA_003452655.1 Actinomycetota bacterium
AACTTCATCAATGCCCACGAGGGCACCTTGCGAATCGGCGACAAGACGGTCTTTGGTCGCTACAACACGGTGCAGAGTTACTTGGACGTTGAGATCGGCGGCAAGGGAATCATCGCCGACTGGATCTACATCTGCGATTTTGATCATGTGTTTGCCGACGTTCATCGGCCGATCACTGAGCAAGGGATCGTGAAGTCTCCAGTTCGGATCGGTCCGGATGTATGGATCGGCACGAAGGTCTCAGTCCTTCGCGGAACGACGGTGGGCAATGGCTGCGTCCTGGCCGCCAACAGCGTGATCCGGGG
>DMNR01000063.1:540-858 GCA_003452655.1 Actinomycetota bacterium
CGGCCGTCGACGATTTTTGGCCGAACGGCGCGGTGTTGCACCGTTGCCTGCGCCCGGCTTCGTGGAACGATCACCGCTCAATGAAGCCTTACAAGCGTCCGCAAGATCGCGTGAGCCTGCGCTTTTGGCAACTTGCAGCGACCTTCACTGGCGGGGCGGCGATTCTCGCCCTGGCAGGTTGTTCGACGCTGACTGTCAGTGCCCAAACAGCCGATGATTCGGCCGCCAGTCCGACCACTGGGCGGCGCTTGGCCCAACGGACGTTGGAGCCCGTCAAGCCTGCGCCGTCGCCAACACCGACGCCAACGCCGCCCCCGG
>DMNR01000063.1:1036-3846 GCA_003452655.1 Actinomycetota bacterium
CTGATCCACAATTCGTTGTCCGACCAGGCAAAGGCTGCCGGAAGTGATTCGAAGTACAACTTCGCGCCGATGCTCGCCGGGGCAAAGCCTCGAATCTCGGCAAGCGACTTCGCAATTTGTCACCTGGAGACGCCATTCTCCGATCCCGCTGTGGTCACTGAATTTCCTCATCTGTACGTACGCCCTGAGCTTGCGCAGGCAGTGAAGGCAACGGGCTTTGATCAATGCTCGACGGCCTCGAACTGGTCGCTTGACAAGGGCACAGAGGGGGTTGCCCGCACACTCGATGCCCTTGACGCTGCTGGCGTGGGGCACTCGGGCACGGCCCGATCTGAGGTTGAAGGTGACACCCCGAAGATCACGTTGGTCAAGGGTGTGGCGGTTGCGCACCTGTCTTACTCGTGGGATTTCAACGGTGCTCGACCACCCGCCGGACGCGAGTGGGAGGCAAACCTCATTGAATCCGATCGAGTGATCGCCCAGGCAAAGAAGGCCAGAACGCTTGGCGCCAAGATCGTGGTGGCGAGCCTGCACATGGGGGACCCCGACAGCCACGAAATCTCGCAGTATCAGCGTTCCGTTGCTCAAGCGGTGACGAAGTCGGGCCAAGTCGATTTGATCATGGGACACAACTCCCACCAGGTTCAGCCTGTGGAGATGATCAATGGAGTCTGGGTGGTGTTCGGACACGGCAACTTGATCAGCGGACAATTCGACGACTGGGTTCGCAATCGAGAAGGCATTATCAGTCGGTTTGAATTCGCGCAGCGCATGGACGGACGCTACGCAGTGGTGGCCGCTACGGCCTTCCCAATTCTGGACACGTCATCGCCGCATACCATCAACGATTTGGTCGCGGCGTGGCCTAAGAAGGACCCTGCGCCGCGGTGGGTTCAGGCGTACGACCGGACCAAGGAGACCGTGTTGGCCAACGGTGCAGCGGCGCACGGCTTCACCGTTGCCGAGCACCGCTAGACATCTGGATTGAGCAGGTTGGTGGCGTCGATTGTGACCGGGGGCGGGTCGAGGTTTCGGGGAGCCGTCGAGTCCTCGGCAATCGCGCGTTCGTAGGTGTCGGTCGTGCGGGCGACGATCCGATCCCACTGGTAGTCAGTCGAGATCCGGGCGTGCAATGCCGCGACTTTGTGTGCGGTCACTGCCACATCGTTGACCGCCGCGTCGAGAGCTTGAGCAAGAGCGGCCGAATCTCCGGCAGGGAAGAGGTAGCCCGCGCGACCGTGATCGACTATGTCGCCCAGCCCACCGGTATCGGCGACGACGACGGGGACGCCGAGCGCTCCGGCCTCCAACGCCACGAGCCCGAACGGTTCATAAAGGCTCGGCACCACGATCACATCGGCCGCTGCCTGCAAGCCCTGTAGCTCGGCCTGCGGCAACCAGCCGGTGAACGTGACCCGTTCTTCCTCGACAAGCGGCGTCGCCAACCTCATGAGTTCCGATTCGTACGTACCCGTGCCGGCGATGACGGCGTGCAGCCCTGTGGTGGTGGTTCTGGACAACGCCTCGATCAGGGTGTGGATGCCCTTCTCCCATTCAAGACGACCAACGAAGACGACAAGTTGGCCGCTCGGTGCCCACCGTTGTCGCGCAGCCTGGGCATCGTCTGGATCGACTCTCCACGTTGAGGCATCGATGCCGTTGGGGATCACGTCAAGGTTCGCTCGGGGCACGCCGAACAGTTGCGAGACGTCCGACGCCATCTTGGTTGAGCACGTGATGATGCGTTGCGAGAGTTGCGCGAGGCGATATTCGGCAGTGTGGATCTCGGTCGAGATCGCACCGGAGATCCAACCTTGGTGGCGCCCAGCCTCGGTCGCGTGGATCGTCGAAACGAGCGGTGCGTTACCTGCCGCCCGCGCGGCTCGGGCCGTCGCCGTAACTACCCAATCGTGCGCGTGGATGATCTGTGGGTTGACTTCGGCGACCAACTCAGTGGCGCAGGTGGCCATCGCTGCATCGAGGCCGCGGACCCAATCCACCAGTGCCTGGGGTTCGCGAGGCACCTGCGGCTCGGGCGGGCGAACTCGCGCGATCTTGACGCTATTAATCTCCTCGCAGCGCGCTGCACCGGGTGGCTGCTGGGTTAACACCCAAACGTCATTGCCCTGCTGTGCTTGCTCTTGTGCGAGCGCGTGGACATGTCGGCCGAGCCCGCCGTAGACGACCGGCGGATATTCCCAGGAGACGTGCAGGATTCGCATCGTGGCCCTCACGTGAAGTCGGGCAGTGCCGTGGACAGCAGACGCCCGTCGACATGGCCAAACGGGCCATCCGTCCGCCGTTGGTCGGTTGCGACTTCGGTTGCAATGGCCCAGTTGGCTCGCCGACCGTTGAGGGCGCCACGCACCGCACTTGCGAGTCGGTGAAAGTCGCGATGATGATGTTGGTGCCGTTCGCGTGCGTACTGGGCCGCCGAATCCTTGCTGACCATGAAGGCCCAATCGCTGGAAAGCGCTAGCAGGGCATCTCGGGCGAGCTGATCGAAGACCTCGCTGCGCGTTGACGTCAGGCCGGCGGCTGATGCGTCCTCGATGAGTTTGCGCCAATTTCGCATCAGGTCATCGTTGTCCGCGACCATGTCGGCGACGGCAGCGCCAGACCACACGGACCAGTCCTTTCCCGAACCCCATGAGCTGCTGTGTGGCAGGACATTACCCGCGACGGCTCCGTCACTGATTGCTTTTTGAAGCGTCGTCACCTTGACTCCGGCTTCAGGGAGCAGACGCAGGACGTATTCCAACCACAGGGGACCCTCGTGCCACCAGTGGCCGAAGAGCTCGGCGTCGAAG
>DMNR01000063.1:3949-5002 GCA_003452655.1 Actinomycetota bacterium
CGCGACGGCCGGATGCCGCTCTCGTATTCGAAGGTATGAAAGTCGCGATACCAGGTCCCTCCCGGGTACCCCTTTCTCGGAGACCACACGCGATACGTCACATCGAGGTCGCGCCCGAATGCCACCACGTCCGTGTCGCCGACCGTCCAGGCGTCGGCGGTCGAACGACCGACGTGCAACAAAGTGGGGCCATCGACCATGAAATGGCTGACGCCATTTGCCGCGTAGATGTCCTCTAGGCCGGGTCGGTACCCGCACTCGGGTGCCCAGATGCCCGTCGGCATCGCCCCTGTTCGCAACGCGGTATCAGCGCGTCCTGCGGCGAGGGCGAAGTTCGCGATTTCGTCGTCAAGTAGGGGCTGGAAAGGATGAGTGGCTGGTCCGCTGAGAAGTTCGACGACTCCGGAATCGGCAAGTCGACGAATCACGCTCGAGCCCCCGGTCGCCCAGTCCGATTGGAACGCGGCAATTCGGTGACGTGCGAGCCCCGCTTCGTACTGGCCGACAACGCGCTTTGCCTCGACTGGGTGGCTGGCCAACTGGTTCGCGCGTTCAGCCCAGAAACCCATCCAGGTTTCGAACTGGGATAGGCAGTAGGGATCGTCCAGTTGCGCGGCGAGTACCGGGGTCACACCCATGGTGACGAGGTTTGTCCGCCCCTGGGCAGCAAGTCGCTGGAGGACTTCGACCACGGGAAGATAGCTACTCGACCACGACTGATAGAGCCACTCTTCGCCAACCGGCCATGATCCGTGGTGCGCGAGCCAGGGAAGGTGGGAGTGTAGAACCAGTGCGAAGCTGCCAATTGGCTCCTCGGTGTTCATCATTCGCCCGTTGCCTTCGCGATGACGAGGAGGTCACCTGAGGTGTCAACGTCGGCGGGGTCGACGAGGAAGTCTGTACAGTCGACCGATGCGACGATCTCGGCCAATTCCGGTGACCATGGCGAGTCTGTAAGGGCTGCGTACACCTGCGCGTCTATGACAGATCCGTGCACTGATTCCCAGTTGGTCAGCCGCGTTCCATGGCGAAGGCCGAGGACAGCGACGTCGG
>DMNR01000153.1:0-795 GCA_003452655.1 Actinomycetota bacterium
GCGACAACCACCGCGAAGGCGAAGAAGACAAAGCACGCCAAGTCATCCAGCGCCTCGAACGCAATGATCCACGGCGTCAACCTGACCGTGAAGAACACGACCAAGGATCAGGTCGCCGTGACGTTCGACTATGCAGGTGAAGCTGGCGGACAGGCGACGTGGACATGGTTGAGCCCAGGTCAAAGCACGTCTGTCTACAACGCGACCGACTCAGGTCCCGACGTCTACAACAGCTACGTCTACTTCCCCTCGACTGGCAAGACATTGAAGTTCGAGTCGAAACTGGCGGGCTGGTCCGGCGACACGACCATCACTTTCGATGGCACCGAGTACAAGTTGGACCGCGGCCAATCGCAGTCCGACCGCAAGCAGGGTCACGCGATCACCGTCTCGCGGGGTAGCGATGACATCACGCTTCCGCTGACGGATTGGGTCGACGGAATGAAGACCGTTGCGCCCGACATGGTGCTCGACTTCACCCTTTAGCAAGCCCAAAGTGGCGGCGGGCCGAATCCAACACCTGGAATCAGGCCCGCCGCGACTTCATGTTCTAAGAGACCCCGCTGAGCCGGTCAACCGGCACAAATGGCCCATCGTTGGGGTGCGAAGCCGTGGTCGTCTCCGCTAATCTCCGCCGAGTGCCAAGCGCACTTCACATCCAAACGTGGGCCGCGGATAGGGACTCTAAATGACTCGTTGGACGGCAAGATCAGCAAAGAGTTCCGCACTGATTGGCTCCGCCCTATCGGTCGGGCTCATCCTCGCCGGATGCAGCTCGACCACCAGCAATTCCAT
>DMNR01000153.1:999-8859 GCA_003452655.1 Actinomycetota bacterium
ATCACAGTGCTCGCCGGCAGTTACGCCGTTGCCACTCCGGCGGCACCAGGAACTCCAGCTATCAACGTCACCAAGTCGCTCACTATTACGGGTGAGGGTTCCCCAAGCGGACCCGGATGCGCGAGCGGGTGCCCAACGTTTGAACTCGGCGATGGAACCAGCCTCGGGCTGCAGATTGCCGCCAACGGAGTCAAACTAAGCAATCTGGCCATCAACCAGAAGAGCGTTCCTGGTTCGGACTTTGCCGCCGGCTTGGTCTATGTCCCAGCAAACGGCACTGCGCTCTACTCCACGCCAACGCTCGACCACGTCTCACTCACAGGCGGTCGCCGGGCAGTTTGGCTCAACGCTGCGGATCCTTCGATCACCTCATCGTCGTTCAACGCCCAAGCGGCCGACTCGATCTTTGTTACCGCCAGCAGCGGAAACACCAACATCAAGGACAACGCCTTCGGCGGGGGCGGCAAGGGCAAGGACATCCTCTTCGAAGCCCAACAGTCGAGTCCGGTGACATCGGGCAACATTGCAGTGACCGGCAATACGGCGTACACGAAGGCGAACTTCTTCCTGTGGAACAGCTGGTCACCAGCGACCCAAGCACAGTCCGTCGACCTGACAATCGACCACAACTCAATTGTGAATACGACGAGCGCTGCGATCGTCTTCCTCCCCACAGCTAACTCGGGTCCAGGATTTGGCGTTTTCAAGGGCATCGACATCACGAACACAATTGTTCAGGGAGCGGGCGGCGACGCAGTGTTCGTCGACTACCGGTACTCACCGGCAGATTCTTCAGTTCCTTCGAAGGGCCAGATCAACCTCTCAGACGTCCTAACCTTTAAGAACACGGCATCCGGCGGCACCAACGACCCGACGGGCAACTTCGGGTTCTCCACTGGTGCGCCCGCTGCAGCGAGTCTCGGGATGTTCAACGTGGCGACCAAGACCAACATCAACGGCAAGGACCCATTGTTCGTTGCGCCGAGCACCGGAGACTTCAGCTTGGCGACGGGTTCACCGGCGATCAAGGCTGGTACAAACAACTCAAACATCGGTGCGTGGCAGGGCAATTCGCCGACACCAACGCCAACCCCGGAAAAGCGGCCGCAGATCGCCCAAGTCAACCCCGCCTGCGGGAAGTCCTTGTCACCGGTGGAAATACTCGGACATAACCTCACCGCAGACACCGTGGTGACGTTCGGGACAACTCCTGCGAGCGTCGTCGAGTTCAGCGATGACAAGAAGGATCGCCTAGTCGTGACGGCTCCGAAGCTCCCTGTCGGTTGGACGGATATCACCGTGACCAACGCTGGCGGAACCTTCACGAAGAATCACGCGTTCGAAATCGTCACCAATGGTGTGTGCGCTCAGCCCTCACCCTGATAGCACTCGACAGGCTCTCCGTCGCGCGTTGCCCCCACCAACCTGAAAGGGTTCAGGTAACCCGCTGCACCAACACGGAGGAACGCGTGAGTACCCAAGGTCGCACGAATGCAATGGACCACGTCGTACTCGTGATCTTCGAGAACAGGTCGTTCGACAACCTGCTCGGACATCTCTACGGCCCAGAAGATGGCAAGACCTTCGAGGGCGTGATCGGCAAGGAGTTGTCGAATCCAGTGCCAGAGTGGGCCGAGAACCAACCTCCGGATGGCAGCAAGACTGTTCCACTTCACGTGGGTACCGATATGGACGCCCCGAATCCCGACTCCGGCGAGGAGTGGTACCACACCAATACCCAGGTATTCGGGACGATGGATGAGCACAATCGCTTTGCTGGTGGCGACAACATGGCCGCTCCGTGGAACGTTCCCGCACCCGGCGCCAAACCGACGATGGACGGATTTGTTACCGACTACATCTCGTTCTTCACGTGGGAGCAGGGGCGCCAACCCACGTATGACGAGTACGCGCAAATCATGCAGGCATACACACCGGAGCAAGTACCCGTCCTCAGCGGACTCGCACGTGAGTTCGGCGTATTTGATCACTGGTTCTGTGAGGTCCCGTCGCAGACGTTTATGAACCGGTCGTTCTGGACTGCCGCCACCTGCACGCCACTACCAACCGGCGGGACCATCAATGCTCCCGCATCACACTGGCTCCATGACAACACCGCCGAGACGATCTTCGATCGGCTGGAGGCTCACGGAAAGACGTGGAAGGTCTACACGAAGGAGCCCTGCCCGGCTTCATTCACCGGACTCATCCATACCCCGCGCCTGAAAGAGAAGTTCGCAACCAACTTCGTTCCGTTCGAACAGTTCAAGATCGACGCTGCGAACGGAACGCTGCCCGATTTCTCGCTGATCGAACCGAACCTCATGCTCGGCCACGGCGACTACCACCCAGCATGCGGTCAGGCGTTGATCAAGGGTGTCGACCTGCCTGCTGCCGACCCGCCGTCATCGATCCTTGCTGGGGAGGCGTTCCTCGACGAGCTCTTCACTGCCTACCGCGGCATGAATTCGGAAACGGGGTCGAACGTCTACAACACCACGCTATTCGTCGGCTGGGACGAGCCTGGGGGAACGTACGACCACGTCGCGCCCGGACCCGTTCCGCCGCCAGATGCATCAGCGCCCGCCGGACAGTTTGGCTTCACGTTCGACCGTTCTGGGTACCGCGTTCCGGCGATTGTTGTGTCCCCTTGGGTTGAGAGTGGCTCGGTGTACAACGACGAGCATCGGCACACGTCGCTCATCGCAACACTGACCAAGTTGTGGGACATCGGCGGACCTTTCACCGAACGCGACAAGGCCGCGAAACCTATCGACTACGTCTTCACCCGCGAGACTCCGCGCGGGCCCGACGAGTGGGCGATCCCCACGGCCAATCCTGTTCCGCAAACTCAGCTCGACTGGGAAACTGCGGACAAGACAATGAGCAACCTCGGCAAGGCCGCGCTTCCTGGGATCCTCGCGATGGCGAAGAAGAAAGGCATTGAACTTCCACCTGAAGTCAACGATCCCAACTTCCACCTGACACCGTGGCTCGCGTACGACGTCCAGACCTACATCTGCGCTCACTTCTGGCCAGAGCTTGCACCTCAGGGCAAAGCCATGGATCAGCTAAAGACGTGGCTCAAGGAAGACCTCGCCAACGCGGTTAAGCCCGAGACGACGTAACTCAGCCTGCCAGCCGGGCAATCCAAGTCGCCCGCAACGTCGTCTCGTCAACTGGGTCATCGGTGTATTCGTCCACTCGCCGCACTGCATCAAATCCGGCGGCAATCAGTGCCAATTCGACCTGCGCGTCCGAGTGGAAGTACTGGATATGAGTTTCGGTGAACGGTTCACCGTCACGGGAATGCACGACTTTGATCGTCGTTTGGCAAGTCCGCGCATGCTGATCAACATCACTAAGGATGACGAACTCGTTGCCGTCGGACTCGCCCTGAACAACCGCGTTGTCAAAGGTGAAAGTCATCATCGCGTCGGTATGGAGGTCGAACACAAACCAACCGCCAGGTCGCAGCCTTCGCGCTACGGCAGCGACACTCAACCGGAAGTCCTCCGGCGTCAAGTAGTTGAGTCCATCGAAATTTGAGGTAGCGGCATCGAACACCTCGGCCGTTCCTAGCTCGGGAAGTGTCGCTTCGATCAGCTGAACATCGGGGCCGAGCAGCGACCGAGCTCGAGCGAGCATCGCTGCGGAAGCGTCCGCGCCGACCACCCGGTATCCACGCTCGATGAGTTCCGCAGCCATCAACCCCGTCCCACAACACACATCGAGGACGGTGTGCACGCCCTGAGCATCCAGCTTCCACATCGCGTCGAGGAAACCCGCCCACAACGAGTAGCAGGGGTCCACGACGATCTCGTCGTAAACCCCTGCCAGCCGGGTGTACGCCCCGACTTCGTTCATGCGTCAGTCGCCTCGAACTTAGATGCCGAGAATCTTCGCCTTCGACGCGGCGAACTCCTCGTCGGTCAGGATTCCCTGGCTGTGCAGCTGCGCGAGCTTCTGCAGTTGTGCCATCTGATCATCCTCGGCCGGGGCTGCAGGCGCTGGTGCTGCGGGCGGTGGCGCTGCTGCCTGCTGCTGTGCCTCTTGCTCGGCGGCCTGGTTCGCGTACTTCTGCTGCTGCTTGTTGGCGACTCGTCCGGATACTGCAGTCGCCGTTCCGGCGACGACAGCTGTGCGGGCGGCCATGCGTAGAAGTCCCATTTCGTTTCCTCTCGGTGTGCGTGATTGGTGTCTTAGGCGGTAATGACGGATTCGGCGATGGCGGCCGGGATACGAACGTGATCGATCACGTATGCATCCGCCGCGGCGAGTGCATCGGTGAGCTTCGCGGCCCACAAGTTCTCGAAGGCGATGAGTAGCGCTGAACTGTTGTTGTCCAGATCCTCGCTGATCTCCTCAGCGTCATCCTGACCAAGCGCACCTGGCTGGGCGATTTCGATGCTCATGAAGCTCGGTCCGGCAGCCTCTGTGAGGTCAGCCATTTCAACAGAGGTGACGTTGCCAACCTCATCCTTAATGACGAGCAAGATGTCGATGATGCGGATCGTGCCGTTGTCAACCAGATCCAGGACCGCTGGCGCGATGCGTCCCGTGAACTGATTGCCGGGGAATCCGATGATGTAGACGTCGACGGGACCAAGAGCCATGCGTTCCTCCTTGTGGATGTAGCCCTGCGACCTCGGGCCGTGCCCGCGACGCAGCTATCAGTCGTAGCTTAGTCGCAGGCACGGACGCACCTGACCAGGCCGGCGGATGCGCTTGAGACGCATCCACACGCGCGACCCTATGCCGCCCGCGTTTCCTGGCGTTCGAAAGCCTGGAGGTGTCGCTGGCTGGCTTGGACCAAGCGCTCAAGGACGGTGGCCACGGTGTCACCGGGTTTGGCATCGACGACCTTTTGAAGATCGGCGATGTCGGTCTTCTCGATAAGAACGCCGACCTTGGCCGCCTCCAGTTGCGATTCCTTTACCCGCGCTGCCAGCTCGTCATAGAGCTGCTGAACATTCGGGTCAGAGAAGACCCCGGGTGCACTATTCGCAGTCGGATCAGCGAGGGAATAGCCCGCCAACAGAGAGGCGATCGCTGTCTGGTGGGTAGTTTCGGATCTTGCAATATTCTCGAAAGCGTTGACCCCGTAGACGCTTGCGCCAAGAACATAGATGTCATGCGCGAGCTTCTCTTCCTGGACGAGGTAGCTCAGCTTCGCGGCTAACTCAGGCGATGCGACCCCGAGGGATCCAGGGGCGACTGCCACCATTCCAGCTTCGCCCTGGCCCTGCATTTGTCCTCGCTGGCCGCCCACACCTTGCCCAGCGCCCTGCCCCATCCCTTGACCTGCACCTCGTCCAGATCGTTGCTGCGAGCCAACCTCGGCGACGTCGGCTTGCGTCGTGACCGGTTGCCTGATGGCACCAAGCGCGACCGTTGAAACCGCAACTGGCGCTGCCGCAATCAACACCGCCCCAACTGCTGTCGCCGCAACCACACCTGTCTTCTTCAGTGCATTGTGAGCGTTCATCGCTCATCGCCTTCTCTCCCTGTGGCCTATGCTTCAAGTATCTCGCCAAATACCCCTGGGGGTATACGCGAAAGCGTAAGCGTTCCGTAAGGCTTTCCTGCCGCCACGAGACGTCCAGCACCTACAATCGGTTCCCTCGCGAGCGGTTAAGAATCCACCAAATGCCCGTTCGGATTGGTACGAAACTCACATCCGGTGCCCCGTTTCGGGATTCAAGGCGTACCGTTACAGAGTGACCTCCCGTGCGCCGAAACGCGCCCTTCTCGCTGCCGTGATCGGCGGCTCCTTGGTGTTCGCCTCTGCGATTCCGGCAGTCGCCGCAACGACGTCCGACGGACCCAGCATTCGCGTTGTCGGTGGATCTGATGCCAACCGCGAAGGAACGGGTTGGTTTCTCCGATTCGCACCAGTGACCAACAGCGGTCCATCGAACTGCGGGGCAACTCAGATCAGCAGTCGGTGGGCAGTCACAGCCGCCCACTGCGTGTCGACCCCGGATGGCATGGCCAAGACTGGCAACGGCAAGAGCTACGTCCAGGTGAACCCTGCCGTGCGAGGTGCAGGCACTCGGATCTACCTGGAGAAGGTCATCGTCCATCCTGGGTACCAGAAGAATGCTCGCCTGCAAATCAACGACGTCGCTCTGCTCAAGACGAAGGTATCCATGGGAGGTGCAAAGCTGGCCCTCAACACAACGAAGTCCGCGCCCGCTACCGGCACGCCCGAGCAGGTCTTCGGTTTCGGTGAGCGTGTCTATGGTAACTACGACTCGCAGGCCACCACGTTGCAGCAGGGCAACGTCGAGGACTTGGCCGGACCGAGCGGGTCAAAATGTGGCAGTTACGGAAGCGACTACCGCGGCGCGTACGAGATCTGCGCTGGACTTCCCGGAGGTGGCGTTGACGCCTGCCAGGGCGATTCCGGTGGGCCGCTCGTGGCAACTGTTGCTGGGCGCCGGGCACTAGTTGGGATCGTCAGCACTGGTCTTGGTTGCGCCCAAGCGAACTACCCCGGCATCTACACGCGGGTCTCGACGTACGCGAACTGGATCAAGTCCAAGGCCTTCGGGAAATTCGAGGTCACGGCCCCTTGCGGAAGCCCCTGCGCGCGGTCCCACAACGAGTCGTCAACAATCAAGGTGCGCAACCGCACAAACACTCGCGGTACCTACTCAGTCAGTGGCGGCAGCAATTACCTCAAGGTCAGCAATCGCTGGGGAACAATCAAGGGCAAGAAATCCAAGACCCTTCGGGTTCGGGTCACGACTACCAAACAACGCTGTGTCGTCGTCAAGGTGAAGGCGTCCAGCACCCCAGCGAAATCCTTCACAATCGCCACCAACGGCAAGGTCTGTTAACGATCTTCACCAGGTCATTGACCCATACGGGTGGCCGGTAACCCATACGGGTGGTTGGCCACGAATCAGCGATTCCGTCGCGCCCGTGGCGCGCCTAGCTTTGAAATGTGCGGTGGCAAAAGATTGCCTCAAGCGCGATGGTGGTGTGCCTGCTCACCGTCGTGGGAGCCGCCACGTCCCCGTCCGCGAACGCATCCGCGCCGAGCACCTCGTCGAGGGCTTCGGCCCCAACGAATCGCGTGGTCAACGGAACAGCTGCGAATCGCGCTGCGACCCCGTGGTTCGTCATGCTGCGTGTGTCGGAGGGGAACCAGCAGTACCTCTGTGGTGGAACGGCAATTTCGCAAAGGTGGATCGTGACTGCTGCACACTGCGTGAGCGGCATGTCCGACCGTGATCGTCTCGCAAGCCGAGCGATCGTCAACCCCACCGACATGTACACCTACCCCCGGTCGTCCGAGGTGGGCTGGAAGCGCGTGTTGGCTCACCCGGCGTACGACAACTCTTCATCGGTCAATGACATCGCGCTGGTGCAAACGAGCAAATCCATGTCGACGACACCACTTCCCTACAGCGCCGCAGAAGCTTCTCCACCAATCGGCGCATCACTGAAGGTATTCGGCCTCGGTATTACCAACTTTGGGGGCAAGTTCCCCGATTCGCTACAGATCGGACACGTCCTCGACCTGGCCGGGACGACCGGCGAGTGCGGCGGGTACGGCGACCGATACGGCGCTGATTCGATGCTGTGTGCGGGCCTGCCAGATGGGTCTGTCGATGCGTGCCAGGGAGACTCTGGCGGGCCGCTGACCGGTTGGGCCGAACGCCGCACACTCGTTGGTTTGGTCAGTTGGGGCTACGGCTGCGCAATGCCCGGGTACCCCGGGGTCTATACGAGGGTGGCCACGTTCGCGAATTGGATCCAGGGCAACACCGGTGTCGCTGGCAGTTCCACTGCAATCGGTCTGACTGGTCCGGCGGAGGTGCGCGCCAATCGCCCGTGTGATGCCAAGGC
>DMNR01000059.1:0-298 GCA_003452655.1 Actinomycetota bacterium
GATGTGGGAAAGGCGATCCGCATCGTCGTGCATCCCCAGGATGGCGATGTGACAAGAGCCTTGCTCGAACGCTACGGCGCCGAGTTCAAGGAGTTGCGGAAGCCCGAGCGTACGATTTTCCTGATCGAGAATCGGAAAGCGCTTTCTTGGGAGGAACACCCATTCGCATTGGACTTGGCTCGTGACCTGAGACAACAGGTGTCGCCGATCTCGTTCAGCGTCCGCTAGCAGACTGTCGGGCTCAGGGTGCGGCGCAATGCCATCGTCTTGATTGAAGTCGCCCCCTGAGCCAAGACCA
>DMNR01000059.1:570-3534 GCA_003452655.1 Actinomycetota bacterium
TTGATAAACTGCTGCATGCGTGAAGATCGCGGGATCGAAATCCTGCTCGACCTCCATGACCAGATCATCGATCAGGGCGGTGGCTATTGGGTAAAGATCCAGGTCTGGCGCGTGGAGATTTCGGCCGAAGTGCCCCACGGGATTCGCTATGCATTGACGTTGCACGAGCCCTATGGCAAACGAATACTGGGGTACGACAACGCCCATGCGGTCAAGCCGCCGAAGAAGTTCAAGTATGCCGGTCGCCGTTTGTCCTATGACCACAAGCACCGGCACGTGCACGACAAGGGCGTTCCTTACGAATTCCAGGACGCGCAGCAACTGCTGGTCGGCTTCTTCAATGAGGTCGATCGGGTACTGACGGAGGTCAGGCAAAAATGAAAGCCATCGTGATAGGAATCATGCCGCAAGACAAAATTCGAGAGCGAATCCTGGCGGTTGCTCGCGGGGAATACAAGCCGAAACCCAGTGAACCAAGAATCTGGTTTACGTCGATGCGCTCACTGGCCGAAGTGTTGAGCGACGAGAACCGTGCCTTGCTGAGGGTGATCAAGGAGACCAGCCCTCCGTCGATTTCATCCCTGGCACAAGCCACCGGTCGCAAGCCGAGCAACCTCTCGCGGACGCTCAAGACGCTGTCAAATTACGGTATCGTCGAAATGAGGCGTGAACAGAATCAGGTACGACCGGTTGCCAAGGCTACCGAATTCAGGATCGTGGCGTAAGCCGTGACTAGCGTTGGTTGGCAAGCTTTCTTTGGTCTACCGGGAAGACGCCTGTTTCGTTCTGCGGTTCTCAGCCCACAACTTCCCGGACTGACTGCAACCCCAACGAGACGAAGTTATGGCCCCGCTGCTTGAGCACCGCCAAACGAAACGGGCGAATCGGTGATGCGCCAAACCTGCGACTACCGCAGCACATCGCGACCCGACCAGAACGATTCGGCGACAAAAGATGATTTCCTTGATCCAGCTCAAAAGGTCGCTGCACGGCATCTGCTAGCGTTCCTCCGCTACTCCCCTCACGGAGCAGGGCCGAAAAAGTCGCAGGGCAGTTCCAGAACCAAGGACTTGGCTACACGCCTGCTTGATCACTTCGTCTGCTGCGCTGCTGCGGACCGGTACGCGGCGCCTCGTCCCTCGCAGCGTTCGATCTGTCTGGCCACCAGCCGAACCGCGCCCACCGCACGCAGTGTTCTGGCCCAGCGTGTGATCGAGTTCGGCAACGCGCGGCTTCCTCACCATCGCTTTTCACTTCATGGAGTCTCTGATGACCACCTACAACGGAACCCCTGGTGACGATACCCTGATCGGCGGCGCCGGTAACGACCGCTTGAATGGCCTCGGAGGGGATGACACGCTGACTGGCAGTGGTGGCGCCGACGTGCTCAATGGCGGAGACGGTTGGGACTGGCTGGAAGGGAACGACGGCAACGACAGCCTGACCGGTGGTGGGGACTGGGACGTTCTTATCGGTGGCGCGGGTGACGACAGACTCGATGGAGGCGCTGAGATAGACTCGGTTCGGTACGATGACGCCACGGGCCCGGTCAACGTCAATCTGGCTTTGGGTACGGCCAGGGGTGCCGGGATCGGCAGGGATACCCTCCTCAACATTGAGGGTGTCACGGGAAGCATGTATGACGATGCCATCATCGGGCTCTGGGGGTTCGGGAAGTGGCTGATCAGCGGTATGGGTGGCAACGATACCCTGGTTGGGGGCTGGCTTGAGGGAGGCGCTGGTGACGACACCCTGGATGGCAGCGCCGGCGACGCCGCAGCGGAATACCGCTTTAACTCCACAGGGTCGGTTACGGTCAACCTGGCCTCAGGTACGGCCACCGGTGTCGGTATAGGAACCGATACTCTGATCAGCATTGAACACGTCTCTGGCGGTGAGTATGGCGACATCTTGATCGGTAGTACGACCGAGAACCAGTTGTACGGTGAAGGTGGAAACGACACCCTGTCCGGAGGTGCGGGCTGGGACGACCTTCAAGGCGGTGCGGGTAACGACAGACTGGATGGTGGAGCCGGCTATGACTCGGTAGATTGCCGTGACGACGCCCAAGGCCCAATCCGCGTCAACCTGGCTTCGGGAACGGCCACGGGTGCCGGGCTAGGAACCGATACTCTGATCAGTATTGAATTCGTCAGAGGGGGCCGATACGCCGATACCCTGACTGGCGAGGGCGGATGGAACGATTTGGTTGGGAACGAGGGCAACGACCGCCTGTACGGCGGCGCCGGCCCTGACGACCTTGATGGCGGTTCCGGTGACGACACGCTGGATGGTGGTGATGGTTTTGACTCGGTGGAGTATCTTGACGCCACAGGCTCGGGCACTGCCAATCTGGCTTTGGGCACTGCAACGGCAAAAGGGATGGGAACCGACACGCTGCTGAGTATTGAGAGTCTCAGCGGCAGCGCCCACTCCGACCGCCTTACCGGCAATGATCGAGCCAACTACCTCGATGGCCGTGCCGGCAACGACACCCTCAACGGCCACGGCGGGGCCGACAGCATGTACGGAGGCGACGGCAACGATCTCTACTACGTCGACAATGCTGGCGACTTCGTCAGTGAAAATAAGTACGAACGCGCGGACGACGGCAACGACCTCGTCTACAGCACCCTTGCCGCGTACACGCTGCCCCCCAATGTCGAGCGCCTGCGGCTTCTGTCGACCGGCGCTGCCAACGCCACGGGCAACAATCTAGCCAACACTCTCTACGCCGGCACCGGAGACAACGTCCTGAACGGGGGCAGCGGGCGCGACACCGTCACCTACGCCTACACCAGCGGCGGACATGGCGTTACCGTCAGCCTCGCCATCGCCGCCAAGCAGATCACCGGCGGCTCGGGCTCGGACACCCTGGTGCGCATCGAGAACCTCACTGGATCGAGCAACAACGACAGGCTCACCGGCAACAGCGGAACCAACGTGCTCGACGGTGGCCTGGGC
>DMNR01000017.1 GCA_003452655.1 Actinomycetota bacterium
ACAACTGCGTGGGGCCTCGGTGCTTGAGTCTGAGGACGCCGGTTCGCGGATGAGTCGACTCGGCGAGGCCGAGGTTTTGTCGGGGCAGTTGTTAAGCCTCGATGATGTCGTTGAAGAAATCGACAAGGTCACGGCAGAGGACGTCGCGACTGTCGCCAAGGAGTTGCTGAGCCAGCCACAGACACTGACGGTGGTAGGCCCGTACGAAGCTGATCGAGTGTTTCCGCGGGGAGCAAACGGATGACGATTCGAGTTGGAGTCTTCGGCTCTGCCGGGCGAATGGGTTCCGAGGTCGTCGCTGCGGTGAATGCGGCCGATGACCTTGAGTTGGTCGCATGCATCGATGAAAACGACGACCCTCAGGCATTGGTGAACTCCGATGCACAGGTCGTTGTTGACTTCACGAACCCTGGCGTCGTGATGGACAACCTTCGCTTCTGTATTGCGAATGGAATCCATACAGTTGTGGGCACCTCGGGTTTTACCCCGGACCGGATCGCCGAGCTTGATCGTCTGCTGGCTGCTGCACCGGGTGTCGGCGTTCTAATTGCACCGAACTTCGGAATCGCGGCGGTCCTCATGATGCGATTTGCGGCGCAGGCGGCACGGTACTTCGACAGTGCCGAGATCATCGAACTTCACCACCCCAATAAGCTCGACGCCCCATCAGGTACGGCACGTCGGACGGCTGAACTCATCTCGGCCGCACGAGCCGAGGCCGGGTGCTCGCCAATGCCTGACGCCACCTCCGAGGAAGTTCTTGGAGCGCGGGGTGCTGACATTGAGGGCGTGCGCGTGCATGCCGCCCGAATCATGGGAATGATCGCTCATCAGGAAGTCATTTTCGGCGGGCCCGGTGAGGTACTGACAATTCGGCATGACTCAATGAATCGCGAGTCGTTCATGCCCGGGGTGCTGCTCGGGGTTCGGCGGGTTCAGCAACACGCGGGACTGACGGTTGGCCTTGAGAACCTTCTGGATTTGGACTAGAGGCCCGCATGACTGCCAAGCGCCTGTCGCTGATTCTGATCGCGGTGCTTGTTGTCTACTTGGTGATTGCAGGTAGTCACGGGATCCGATTGATCTCAACTGGTGAGCCAGTCGCGATCGGATTTGGTGTCGCGATTCTGATCTTGCCTCTGATTGGGTTCTGGGTGGTCTGGCGCGAACTGAAGTTCGGGTCGACGGTTGAACGGATGGCGAAGCAACTCGAAGCCGAGGGCGAGCTACCCGTTGATGATCTACCGCGAACCGAGGGTGGCCGGGTCGATCGGGATGCTGCGGACGCGCAATTCGCGGAAGTTCAGCAGATCGCGCAGGCAGATCCGAACGACTGGCGTGCGTGGTTCCGGGTTGCTGCGTCATACGATGCGGCCGAAGATCGCAAGCGAGCGCGCGCCGCGATGTATCACGCCGTTGATCTTTTCGTTGCCAGTCCTGAAGGTGGCAAGAAGAGCTAGCGTCAGCTTGTAGGCCTTCTAGCGATGCGCAGTGGTCGTGCCTTCCAGCAGGGCCGAAACCGTCTCGCTGACCATCGCCAAATCTTCCGGCACCAGCGAAATCCGAGTCCGGCGCTCGACGACATCCTCGATATCCAGCGCCCCTTCGGCCTGCTGCGCCCACAGGACCTCGACCCCAAGTACCCGCGAGTGGCTTTCAGGACTTAGTGGTTGCAACAGTGAGGCGTCACGGTCTGCCAGGCCAGCGATCAACGATGCCTCCGAGCCGAATCTTCGGACGAGCCGGTGGGGGATTGCCGGGTCTGCTGGCAGCGCGCCCGCTCCAACAAGAGCAATGCGATGTGTCTGGCACTCCACGTCGGAGATCTTGTCGACCGCATCCTGCGCCATTCGACGGTAGGTCGTCAGCTTGCCGCCGGTCACAGTGATGACCTCGCCTAGGCCACCGGTGATGAGGTGATGGCGCGAGATGTCTGCAGTTGAATCGCTGGATCCAGGATCTGCCGCCAACGGCCGCAGCCCGGCAAAAGTTCCGATGACGTCGTCGCGAGTAATCGCTTTGCTCAGTGAACGGTTGAATACGTCGAGAATCCAATCGATCTCTTCAGCATCCGGAGTTGGTACGTCCGGTATTGGACCGGGCGCCGGAACATCCGTCAGCCCTACGTACACAAGATCGTCGAACTGCGGGATCGTGAAGACGAACCGACCGAAGTGCCCCGGCACTGGAACGGTGAGCGACGCCTTCGGTCGACCAAGAGCGGAGGCCGGAAGAACGAGGTGTGTTCCTCTGCTCGGGGTCAACTCGACGTGGGGGTCCAGAGTTCCGGCCCAGACGCCGGTTGCATTGATGACGTTGCGTGCGCGTACCTCGAATTGGCCGCCATCTAGTTCGTCTGTGACAACTGCGCCGTCTGCCGAAATCGAGGTGGCCCGTGCACGGGTGATCATCTTTGCGCCATACGCAGCTGCCGTGCGCGCAATCGACACAACCAGCCGTGCGTCGTCTTCGAGTTTGAAGTCCCAGCTGACGAAGGCACCTTTGAGCCCTGTTGTCTCGACGGCCGGCACTAATTCGCGAACACGTGCGGCGTTGATACGTGACGGCCCTGGTAGTCGCGAACTGGGTAGCCGACTAGCTCGGCGCAGGACATCGCCCGCAGTCAGACCTGCGCGGGTGATGGCCAGATCCTTGCGCGTTGTTGAGTCGAAGATCGGTACGAGCTGGGCGAAAGGGTGGACCAGGTGGGGGGCGATGTGTTGAGAAATGCACGCTCTCTCAACAGCGGATTCCCATGCCACGCCGACCTTGCCGGTGGCCAGATAGCGCAGGCCGCCGTGAACCATCTTTGACGACCAGCGGCTGGTTCCGAATGCATAGTCGTGGGCCTCGATGAGGGCCACGTCGAGTCCACGGCTGGCGGCGTCGAGTGCGACACCAACGCCCGTCACACCACCACCGATGACGAGCACATCGACGACACGACCGTTCGCTAACTCGTCTCGCTCCCGCCGACGTCGGGCCGCCGTGAGCAGGCTCATTGGATCGCCCGGCCGGATGACCTTCACGGCGCTCATGCCGTCACCGGAGTCAAGTAGCCGGAGATCATCGCTGCCAGTTCGGGATAGACGCGCCCGAGTGGGTCAACGGCGCTGATCGCGCGGTGGCTGAACACGAAGGACTGGGCGGCGGCAAGGACCGTCAGTGCGAGTAGCGGCGGGTCGCCATCGCGGATGGATCCGTCACCGGTTGATTGTTGACCAGCGACGATCATGGTCTCCAAGAGTTCAATTGCGCGCCGCTGTGTGGACCCGAGTCGATCGACGATCAACGGAAGGATTGCTTCAGGGTCTAAGGCCAGCACACGCTCCATCACCGGGTGCGCTGCCAGCGCTGCACAGGTGTCAGCGGCAGTGTTGGATAGTCGGTCGCGTGCATTTGAGAGGTCGGCGTTTCGAGTGGTGGCGTCGTTGAGTAGCTCACCGAGTTCGACTGTTAGCAACGCCGACAGGAGTCGGGGCAGGTCGTCGTACTTGCGGTACACCGTCATCCGAGATACGCCAGCGCGCCGCGCGACGTCTGCCAGAGTGGTGCGTCGCACCCCAACCTCGATGATCGAGTCGTAGGCTGCTCGAAGAACCGGGTCCGACAACGTGTCTTGCGATGGTGTGATGACAAGTTGGCGGGGCCGCTTGGCAGGCGGTGTGGTTGCGTCTCGTGAGTGCGATCGATCGGGACCGGTTGACTGAGACTTGCTGAGACGTTGTGACAACATGTGTAACAATGTAACACCAGGGAAAACGCAGTGCACTTGGATCCGGCCTGTTGGGTCGATCCGCGAAGGGACACAGATGATTGGCAGTTACGACGAAGTCACCGCGCGCTGGGGAAACCCTGACAAGCCCGTGACGCTGTCAGATGGTGCGATTTCATTCCTGACTGACCGCGTTGGTCCGCCGAGGCGGACTCCCGCTGTCTCGCGCCTCGACATTGTCGTTGCTCCGACTGAACTCGACGATCAGACCCGCGCCCAACTCATCTCAGTACTGGGACCCGACGGGCTGAGCGTCGATGCCGACACGCGGCTGGCTCACAGTGGCGGATTCTCGTACCTGGACTTGGTGGAACGACGAGGCAAGTCGCCGAGTGTGCCCGATGCCGTTGCCTTCCCCGCATCACACGAGCAGGTGCAAGACCTCATCGGAACGTGTGTTCAGCTCAACTTGGCGATCGTGCCATTCGGCGGAGGTACGTCCGTCGTCGGTGGCGTTCGACCAGAGCGAGGTCCTCACGCGGGCGTTATTGCGGTCTCCTTCGACAACATGGCTGACGTCATCGGCATTGACGACGTCGATATGACAGTCACCGTTGGCCCCGGAATCACGGGACCGACGTTGGAGCGACTCCTCGGAGTGCGCGGACTGACCCTCGGTCACTTCCCACAGTCCTGGGAGCGCGCGACCATTGGCGGGTACGTTGCGACGCGGTCGTCAGGTCAGGCTTCGGCGGGATATGGCCGCAGCGACGAGATGGTTGAACGCCTCAGGGTCGCGACACCGAG
>DMNR01000293.1:0-1596 GCA_003452655.1 Actinomycetota bacterium
GTGTAGACGATGATCTGCACCATGCCGAGGAATGGGGCCTGCAGTGCCACGTAAAGTATCGCAAGGTTGATCATCGTCAAGGCAACGAAGAGTGCACTGTGCACTGGCTTACGACTCAGCAACATCCCGAGGGCGCCGATAACACAGAGGGTGGCGCACACCCAGAAGACAATCTCGGCGCCGACGTCAGTGCCGGAGGCGAGAAGTGAAGTTGCGCTCACTGCGCTCCTCCCTCTTTCTCATCCGCCGCTAGATCGGCGAGGACCTCTGCACGATCGTTGGCAACCCGCTCCTGTGCGACCTTGATCGCTGCTTCTTCGTTTGCAGCTGCATCGGCGAGCCGTTCGTCGGCGCTCGCGGCTTCGGCGGACACCTTCTCGACTTCGCGGGCCGCGACTTCATCGGCCTGGGCTGGAGTGGAGCCGGTAACTTTGCCGTCGTAGTAGTCCTTGGCCGTTGTGCCAGCAACCATTGAATGCGGCGGTGGAACCATTCCCGGCATTAGCGGTGCAAGCAGATCGTCCTTTTCGTAGATGAGCTTCTCGCGACTGTTGTCGGCTAATTCGTACTCGTTCGTCATTGTCAGGGCCCGCGTTGGACACGCCTCGATGCACAGCCCACACAGGATGCACCGCAGGTAGTTGATTTGGTAGACCGCGCCATAACGCTCACCCGGTGAGTGACGTTCGCCCTCTTCGTTGTCCGCACCCTCGACGTAGATCGCGTCGGCCGGGCAAGCCCAGGCACACAGTTCGCAACCCACGCATTTCTCAAGTCCATCTGGGTGCCGGTTGAGCTGATGGCGACCGTGGAAGGCGGGCTTGGGCGGGTACTTGTCTTTGTCTTCTGGGTACTGCTCGGTGTTGACCTTGCGGAACATGGTGAAGAAGGTCGTCGAGAAGCCGCGTACGGCTTGAGGTAGTTCAGCCACCGTGCACCTCCTCGGACGAAATCGTCTTTGATCCACCGTCGCCGGTTGCTGCCCCTACATCTGCCACCACTGTCCGGCGGGCAGGACGGTACTCCTGTCCGGGTAGTGGAGGCACCGGGAAACCGCCGCGGTTCGGCTTGAATTTTTCTGGGATCACGTTCTCGGCCAGATTCTTCGCCCGTCGCTTCTTGACGTTGGCCCCAAGAATCCACAAGACAGCCACCGTCAGGATGATCCCAGCAGTGATGGAAAGTGGTGTCGGGGTAAGTCCCTGATCCTGGCTCACGCCACGAATGACGGCGATAATCAAGATCCACAGGACCGAGATCGGGATGAGGACCTTCCAGCCAAATCGCATGAACTGGTCGTATCGGAAGCGAGGCAATGTGCCGCGCAACCAGATGAAGATGAAGATGAAGATGAAGACCTTCACGAAGAACCAGATCATCGGGTACCAACCTTCGTTGGCACCACTCCACAACGAGATGGGCCACGGTGCCCGCCAACCACCGAGGAACAAGGTGACGGCAACAGCTGAAACGGTCACCATGTTGATGTACTCAGCCAAGAAGAACAAGGCAAACTTCATCGTTGAGTACTCAGTGTGGAAGCCACCCACGAGTTCTGATTCGGCCTCGGGGAGGTCGAACGGCGCGCGGTTGGTC
>DMNR01000293.1:1686-4511 GCA_003452655.1 Actinomycetota bacterium
GGCGACGAAGCTCAGGCCCATGGCGATTTCGTACGAGATCATCTGCGCACTCGAGCGCAGGCCACCAAGGAGGGGATACGTCGAACCGGATGCCCAACCGGAAAGCACGACACCGTAGATGCCGATGGATGCGATCGCCAAGATGTACAACACGGCGACCGGGAAGTCGGTCAACTGCAATGGCGTCGTGTGACCGAAGATCGAGACCTCGGGTCCGAACGGGATAACGGCCCACGCCAGATAGGCGGGGACCACGGACAGGATCGGCGCGAGGATGAAAACAGCCTTGTCGGCTGCCGTTGGGAAGATCTCTTCCTTGAACGCAAGCTTCATGCCGTCCATGAGTGACTGCAGTAGGCCGAACGGGCCAGTTCGGTTCGGACCGATGCGCTGCTGCATGCGAGCAACGACGCGTCGTTCGAACCAAATCGTGAAGAGCACGACGACTACAAGAATGACGAAGATGCCGATCACCTTGAGGATGATCAGCCACACCGGGTCGAGCCCAAACCAGAGCAAGGTCTGCTCATTCGAAGAGATCGGACTGCCAGCGGTTACGGGTGCTTGTTCGTTCATGCTTGACCCCCACGGGCAATTGACACAACGGTTCCGGGCACGACGTTCAACGTTGCGTTAACCGCAGATCCAGGTGAGTTTCCGGGAACCCATGCAACGCCGTCAGGCATGTCGGTAATGACCAGAGGCAGCGTGATCGCCCCAAATTCGGAACTAACCGTGACGTCGTCGGAATCCGATGCACCGATTCCTGCGGCCGTAGCAGCCGACAGCCGAACGACTGACGGACGCTGCGTTGCGGCGAGGTACTGCTCGCCAGCTTGCAGAATGCCGAGGTCGAGGAGATGCCTCCAACTCGCGAGCAACGCCTGGCCTGTTCCTGGAGCACCGGCAACAGGTGCGGTGACGGCAGGCGGTTGCGGTCGAGTGCCGGAGTAGAAACCGAGTCCGTCAAGCTCACGGCGGATCGCGTTGGAATCCTCGGTCACGATTGGTCGATCGAGTTCGTCTGCGATCATCGCCAAGACGCGACCATCGGTGAGCGAGGTAGCGTCCCGCAGCACCTTCCCGAAGGGCCGAATCCGGCCCTCCCAGTTCACGTAGGAGCCGCTGCGCTCAGTGTCGACTGAAACCGGGAAGACCACGTCCGCGTAGGCGTCGACACCTGCCAGTCGGGTCTCAAGGCTGATGACCACGTCGGCTTCCTTGAGCGCCCGTCGGAATGCATCGGGATCTGGCATGTCGTTGATCTCAACTCCGCCGACAACCAAGCCGGAGATTCGTGGTTCAGGCTCTTCGACGATGGCTTCAAAGTCCGGGTCCTCGGCTGCTGCGTCGGCAGCATCGCCCGGCTCATCGTCAGCGGTCGGGGCAGATTCGACAGCTGTCTCGGCGATGATCAACGCGTCGTCTTCCTCGGAACCGGGAGCAGGCTCCTCATCGACGATTGGAGGCGTCAGCAGTGCCTCGATGATCCCCGCGGCCTGCAACCCAACTTCGGTCGGCAGGTCAGCTTCGTCAATGCCCCATGCAGCGGCGACCTCAGTACGGGCGCCAGCATCGGTGATCGGGCGGCCTCCCGGCAGCACACCTGCGAGCGCGCCTGCATCCAATGCACCCCGCTCGCCGGCCCGGCGCGGAATCCACGCCAGGGTTGCGCCAGTGTCACCGGCAAGCTTGACTGCCGCTGAAATCCCGCCAAGATTCGCCGCCAGGCGCTCTCCAACGAGGATGACCGCGCCCGGTTCACGCAAAGCGTCAGCCACAGCATTTGCGGCCTCAGAAAGTGATCCAGCCTTGGACCCAAGTGCTGTGAGCACTTCGGCCTCGGCACCAGGTGCAGCAGCGAGCACCGTTCCGCCGGTCTTCGCAAATCCAGGGCTGGCCCACGATGAAACTGCTGCGACCTTTGCCGTGCCCGCCAGGGCGGCCTTGCGAAGTCGGAGGAAGACGATGGGAGATTCTTCTTCCGGCTCAATCCCAACGAGCAAGACAACCGGCGCTTGCTCGATGTCTGCGTAGGTCACGCCTAGCCCGGTGCCAGCGACGTGTGCGGCAAGGAACTCCGCCTCTTCGGTCGAGGCGGCCCTCGCCCGGAAGTCGATGTCATCGCTGCCCAGTGCCACCCGCGCGAACTTGGCGTAGGCGTAGGCATCCTCACGCGTCAGACGACCGCCGGTGAGCACGCCCACCTTGCCATGTACTTCGGCCAGCTTGGCTGCAGCGAAGTTGATCGCCTCCGGCCAGCTGGCAGGAACCAAATCGCCTTCTTCATCGCGAATCAGCGGGTGCGTGAGGCGATCGTCGGTCAGGTAGCGGAAGGCAAAGCGACCCTTGTCGCAGTTCCAATCCTCGTTGACCTCGTAGTCCTCAAGTGCCAAGCGACGCTGGACCTTGTTACGACGATCGTCGGTTCGCAATCCACAGCCTGAGGCGCAGTGCTCACAGGTAGTCGGCGTCGAAACCAAGTCAAATGGCCGCGCCTTGAACCGGTAATCCGCACTCGTCAACGCGCCGACTGGGCAAATCTGAACGGTGTTGCCGGAGAAGTATGAATCGAATGGCTGATCCTCGGCGGTTCCCACTTGCTGCTTGGCTCCGCGTTCGAGCAACTCGATGAATGGATCACCGGCGATCTCATCAGCAAATCGGGTGCATCGGGCACATGAGACGCAGCGCTCGCGATCAAGGAGGATCTGCGCCGAAACGTTGATCGGCTTGGGGAACGTGCGCTTGACGCCCTCAAACCGCGATTCCGGATGTCCAGAGGTCATCGCTTGGTTCTGCAGCGGGCACTCGCCGCCCTTGTC
>DMNR01000155.1 GCA_003452655.1 Actinomycetota bacterium
GCCGAGAACGATGTCGGGGGTGTCTCCGAAATCGTCGAAGTAGTCGCCGAGGAACACAATCCGGTCGAACCGGCCAGCGAGTCGCTGGATGAAGGCGTCGGCCCGAGCGAACGCGTTGTGGATGTCCGGGATGACGAGGGTACGGCCCAGGGACATATCGGGATCAGAGACGTGGAGGATCTTCATGAGGGTGCAGGGAGCGGGGCTCGAACTGTGCTGTCGGGGCTCGGGCCATCAGGCAGCTCGATGACCAGGTCCGGGACGAACCCGGTCTGTTGCGGTTCATCGCCCTGGTAACCGAGCGGGTTGCTGAGCACGCGGGTGCGCCCGACCGTGTAGTCGCGAAACGAATGGATATGGCCGTGAACCCAGAGCGCCGGGCCTTGCTCTTCGAGCAACGCGTCCAGGGGCGAGGCATAGGCTGCACTGAGCAGATCCCTTTCCCACCCAGCCACCAGCGAACGGGCGGAAGGGGCGTGATGGGTGATCACCACGGAGCGATCCCGCGGGCCAGCCGCGAGAAACTGTTTCATCGCCAGAAGAGACTCGGAGTGCCGGCGGAGAGTCTGCACCGGGCGAAGCCGCTGGTACTTGGGCAAGGTGCGGATGCGCACGTAGTCAGTCATCCCAAATCCATGGTCCTTGGCCTTGAGCATGGCATCGACCTGCTGATCGGCAAACAGCCGGAAATCCGTCCACAGTGTGGATCCAAAGAAGCGGTATCCGCCGAATTCAGCCACGTCGTTTTCCAGGAACCAGACATTGGTCCCTGCCGCTGCAGCGCGCAGCTCCGGGAGCAGCTTCTCCATCGCGTAGCCGTAGTATTCGTGATTTCCAGCCAAGTAGAGCACCGGCGTGGGCGCAAAGGTCTCAACCGCCCAGTGGACGCCCCGCACGCCGAGATCGGTGTCGCCGGCCAGCACGACCACATCGGCCTCCACCGCAGGAAGCGGGACGTGGCCGAATTCCCTGTGAAGATCGGAGAGGATTCGGAGTTTCATGACGGTTGGTACGGTCGTTCCTGGGCGATTTCCAATCAGGGGCCGCGCAGGCTGTCTTGAAGGGCCTTGAGCTGTTGTTGAGCGTCGGCGAGTTCTTGGAGCACTCGCCGCACATCGGCGGCCCGCGCGCAGTAGGCCCAGTTCTGGCTGGTGGTTTCGGCGATTTGGCAGGCCCCGTCGATGCGGGCAAAGACGATCGGGTACGGTTCAAGTGAGATGTACGGGAACGGCGACTTGAGGGCCGCGGGATTGAGGCAATCGGCACTACGGGCGGGAGTGAGTGGGTCCTGAATTGTATTCATTGGTCAGGTATAAATTGGCTTGAGGATTTCTAAGGGAGAGCGGTTACGGCGCGGTCCCCAGCGAGAGCGAGGCAACACGGCTGCGCTGTTTCACCAGAAGCGAGGTCTTCAATGAGGAGAGAACCGTCATTCCGTTGATTTTGACCTGCTCAAACTGCGCGACCGGGTCGACCTCCTGCCCGAGTTCCCTGCCCAGGGCCAACAGGCCGTCGAGATCCATCAGTTTCTCGAGTTCGAAGAGCGTCGGATAGTCCAGGTGCAGGAGGTCGCTGTTGAAGCGGCGCAGTACCTCCTCAGGCAGTCCGCCGTGACGGTTGAGCGTGGCCGCGTCCAAGGTGGAAGTGGCGGCCTGCGAGGCGAAGCCCATCGACGCAGGCGGGTTGAAGAGCCCCTGCCAGGTGCCGGCGGCGACGATAAAGACCTTGGTCTTGAACAACTCCTCCAATGCCGCCGCGCTTCTGAATTGTTCGGGCAAGGTCTTCACGAAATCGGGCTTTGCCGCGAACGACTCCCACGACAACGCGCGATCCAACAGCATCCATAAATCCGAGCGGATGCTGATATCCCAACTGCTGAGCGCGGACGAGCCGAAGCCGAATTTGTCCAGTTCGTCGATGAAGAGCACCAAGCCCGACCGCGTGGTATTGGCCGCCAACTGCAGAATGGTGCGACCGGTGGGACGACCATCTTGCGCGCCTTCAACAATCCAACTGCCATGGGTAAGGTGAAGGAACTCGGCATGGAGGTCCTCGGCGACCCTGCGCACCGTTAAGGTTTTCCCGCTGCCCGTGGGGCCGGTGAGTAGAGCATTTGTCTGGATAGGAATTCCAGATGCCGCGGCGGCCGGCGGATCGAAGAAGAGCCCGGCAAGAGCCATGAGTTTTTCAGAGCACTTCTGCTGTGAATGCGACAAGCGCATCTGGCGGATGCCAAGGCGTGAGGGCGCAGGAGTGACCACGGCCGGCGCCACCGGGGGCACTTCTGGTGCGGCCTTCGTGGTGGAGGCTGCGGGAGACAATTCTCCAGTGGGAGTGAAGGCCGCAGGTGTTGCCTTCGCGCAAGCCATCTTGCGCCACGGCTGGCAGGCTCCCACCCAATAGGATTCAAGGTCTTGGGCCAATCCAAAGAACCCCAACCGGAGCAAATGGGCCCTGGTACGCCGGTACAGTCGCGCCCCGGTGCGGTAGTTGGCGCGGGCGCGGCACCCGTTGTTCAAAGTTGTTCTGACGGCCTCAAACAGGGCCTCAGGGGAGGAGCAATCCTCTGGGAAGAACCGGTGGAACACATCCCCCTTCCCCTTCGCCAGCTCAATAAAGGGGGTGACATCAGGGAATGAATCCGGGGTGGAGCTGAGGAGGGCGAGCAAACGGGCGCAAGACAACGAGAAGGCTTGGTGTTTCATCTGCTTATGGTCCTAAGGCCATGAATTAGATTTTGCAAGGTTTATCTGGATGGCTATTTATGCTCCAATCCCTAAATCGCTTGCTATGGCCGAGCACCACCTTGTCGCAGACCCTGCAAATCTCCCCCCTCCCGTTGAATGGATCGCCGAGAACCTCGGGATCACTGAGTTCAACCCAAAGGCGGTCGACGTTCTCTACTTCGAGCGCTTCCGCGACGAACTCAGCGGGGTGATCCTGTTGCCCACGGCGCTAAGGGACAAACTCCCCACCCCCAACCGCACAATCCTGCGCACTGCCGCACCGGCACGTGAGCCGGGGGCGGCCAATCGTCCCCCGCTGCGAGTTCGTCGTGCCGGAATTGCCCGTGGTGAACGCACCATCGGAATCGAGGAGATCAACNNGGACATGCTCACGCGCACCGACGATATGGATATTTCCTGGGAGTCGTTCCGGCACTGGCTCCAGCTCAACGGGCTCTCCGAACTAGAGCTGACTCCGGATTCCGACCTGCTGCTACACGCCGCCTACGCGGTGGCGCTCACGGCGAAGCTCGACAAGAGCCGCCAATTCCAGGCGCCGAGCATCCCTCTTTTCCACAACCAGCGCAGCGGCCAACGCTACCGGCTCTATTTCGGGCGCGAGAAGAAGGGCAGCCCCTGCGATCTGCACATCCTCCTCTACGCCGGCGACAATAGGCCTGCGATCTACGGGGTGCCAGCCAACCCCTATCCCACCGCTGGCGAACACAAGGAAGGCCTCGACCTTCTCCACACCTTGGACCGGCGCATCCGTTTCTATCAACTGACGGACGCCCAATGGGCGGAGTGGAACAAGGCCCGACCGGATATCAGCACCCTCCCTCCGCAATTGCGCGACTTGGTCGCAGCCGCCTTCGCCGCCGCGGAGCGCTTGCGGGCCGGCAACACTGCCCCTCAGCCCCCCCTCACCTAACAGGCCACAAGGTTTTGCCTTGCGCTCGTCTATCTTTCGCCCTAGGACCATAAAAATGAAATTTTACTATGTCTGATTCCAAACTAGCAAAAGGACGGCTGCTTATTCCCGGCAGCGAAAAAGGCGGACAGGGCAAAAGCACGATCCTGTCTTTCATTATCGACTGGGTCCGCGCCAGGCACCCTGACCTTGCGATGAAAGTCTATGACCCGGATCATATCCACCGCACGATTACCCGCATGTATGGGGTACCCGGTGGTGGTGGTGAATTTCTTGCCTCCGAGAAGCACCGCCTGGTGCCCATCAGCTTGGTTGGCCCCGATGGGTTGACCGTCTTGGACGAGGTGACGGACACGTTTTACGAGTCGAATGTCTCGATTATCGACGGTGTGGCCCAGTCATTTGAGGAGGGGTTTGGCGCGTGGGCCCGCAAGCTCGATTTCAAGGGGCTTCAAAAGGCGGCCGATTTTCGCGTCACCTATCTATTGCCTGTGACGGATGAGTCTTCGACCGTCGCGCAGGCCGGGCGAACGATGAATTCCCGAGGGCCGGATGCAGACTACCTTATCGTCAAGATCATGTCGAGCGGGACGACCCCTGTTTGGGATCGAGAAGGGGCTGCGCAGACCCGTGCGGTGGCCAAGAGTCTCGGGGCGCGGGTTGTCGCGATCAATAGATTCTCCGATGAGGTCAGCGAGGCGCTTCGTGTTTCTGAGCCGGCAGATATTTGTGATCTCTTGAGCACGCCAATGCCGACGCTGTACGGTGCCTCTTGTGGCAAGGGGAAGGCTATTACCGACATGCAGCGCAATCAGTGCGAGGTAGCGTGGGCCGAAATCAGCGCGGAACTCGACAAGGTGGCAGCCGTGATTCTCCCGCCTGCGTATTCTGCACAAGTCAGGGTCACTGATTAACGAAGAGTCACTTTCGGGCCGAGCGAATGGACGCTGGACACCGACAAGCCCAGTTCCCAGGCGACGATGTCCACGATGGCCCGGACGCTCTGTCCGGCGGTGCGAAGTTTCTGGACGGCCGCAGCGTGCCTTCTCAAGGCCGGTGGGCGCCCTCGCCTCTTACCGTGGACCTTGGCGGAGGCCAAGCCTGACAGTGTCCGCTCTCGGATCAGTTCGCGTTCGAATTCGGCCACCGCCATCAGGATTTCATCGCGTGCCAGCCCCGAACCTCGGAGGGCAAGAATGGGGTGGCAGGTTGCGGTGCGCCGGCATCGGTTGTGTCGCCGGAGCTCCGGCACCACGGACGAGCCGATCAGCCAGCCACGGCCGCGCTTCGCCGGCCTATGCCTGCGGCGCTCGGGCTGCTGATTGCGAAAACGTTCGTTTGCGCAATCGACCGATCGCCTCTGATTTCCGAGGTCCCGGCTAACGAGCGGGAGGGTACACAATCTGCCGGGCGAGTTGAATCAGTCCAACAAGTCGTCGAGCGGATTGGTGGCTTTGGCGATCACTGGGTGCAGATAGCCGGCCGTGGTCTCGATGGACGAATGTCCGAGCAGCTTGCGTAACGCGTCCAGGCTCTCCCGTGAATGCGTGGCGTAGGCATGCCGCAACACGTGAGGAGTGACGAGGCCTTCAAGGTCCACTTTGCGGGCCGCCTGCTGCACTGCCCGCTGAATCGTATCCGGGAGCAAATGGTAACGGACCAGAACATCGCGGTACGGGTCGATGCAGTGATTACCGGCGGGGAAAACCCAGAACCATTGCCACAGGAAGGGCGCCGATGGGTACTTGACTGCGAGGCGTCCCGGAAGGGCTACCCCGACGTCCGGGGTGCTCAGTCGATCCTGCTGCCAGATCGTGTGTGCCCGGTCCATTTGGAGTCGCAGGGGCGCGACACAGGCCTTCGGAATCGGCACGCGGCGATCTTTTCCTCCCTTGGCAGCCCGGATCACCAATTGGCCGGTCGGACCCTCATCCCACAACACATCTTTGATGCGCAGGCCGATCGGCTCGGACACTCTCAAGCCACAGCCGTAGAGGAGATCGACGAGCAGGCAGGCCGGGGTTTGCGGGGTGTTCTCCACCGCTGCCCGTAGCTGCCGCACTTGTTCGCGCGACGGCGAACTCCGCTCATGGGCCGGGCGCTTGGCCCGCAGAGCGTCGATCTCACCGAGGGTCTTCCCCAAGACCTGCTTGTAGAGAAACAGGACGGCCGAAAACGCCTGATTCTGGGTCTTCGCGGCGACGTGGAAGCGCACCGCAAGTTCAGTCAGAAACGCCTCCACCTTTCGCTCCGCTGGCATTTCGGCAGGCAGGGAGAGGCAGAAATCGTAGTAACGGCCGACCCACTGGCAGTAGGTATCCTCGGTGCTGAGGGCATAGTGCAGCAGGCGGATCTTACCCCGAACGAGATTGACGATTTCCGCACGCGACTTCATTGAGAATTTCCCGTGCGCGCACCGTGCGACTGACGGCTCAATTAGCGAGGCGGATGTTCAGAATTAGGAAATTTGCTACCCCCCTTTTCAAGCCGAGGTCGATTTCGCGCAACCAACCCCATGCCAACGACTAGCCCAATTGGATCTGCCACCCACGGTGGCATATCCACGAAAATAACGCAGGTCGGGTTTCAAACGGGGGTCGTTTTTCCACAACTAAGCCCAGGCCATGGGAAAGCGAAATTGGATCAGCCACTCACCGTGGCATAAACAACGTTCGGCAATGAAAACACCCCTGCTCATAGGCATTGGTTTTCTTGTGATGGCAGCGCTAGCGACAGCCATCACAGTGCGCGGCCTAAGGAAGAAGAATCTGAGCTCAAGCGGCATGCTCATCACTCCGGAGAAAGATCGAACTCGATACGGTGTTGAGGTTGGCGTGCGTTTGATTGGCTGCGGCGCCTTTTATGCAGCGGCAGCCTTCGCCTTCTGGAAGGCATTCCACGATGCTCCGTAAGAAAAGACAGAGGCCGAACCAGTCACTACTGCGCAACGCCGGTAGAAGCGTCGGTTTTCCAAGCGACGTCGGATTCCCGGCGTGGCAGACCTGAGGCGTTAGGCAAAAATGCTCCCTAGCGCACACGACATTTGCCCTGTAGCAGAAGACCTCGACGGCAGGGTCGCGCTCGAGAACTATCTCGGGCGTTCGTTGGCAGAAGCGGAACGGCAGATTAGTACGAATCCTCTCTACTACATCGCCGATTTCATGTGGATGGGACCTGTTGCATTCCGCTTCTATTTACCCGCTGCTCACGCTTACTTCGCTAGCGTTGAGTCGGACGGTGATTCAAGTAGCGCGGATTCGATCATAGGTATACTTGAGCAGCGTCTCACATCGGAGCGAGAGGAGATGCTGCTGGCACGGACGGCGATAGTGTCTCTTCTGGACACACTGCTTGCACGATATCAAGCATTTGAAGTCGCAGAGGAGATTTGGGGCGACCTACGTCCGAAGATTGCCAATCTGCACAGGAAGATATCAGAAAAAGCAGAAGCCTAACCAGCGGTCACAGCGCAACGCCTCTATAATGTCCTTTTCAACTTCAATATCCTTGGTTCGGCGTGGCTGACCCGTGGCGTTCGCCAGAAGATGACCACGCCTTCCACACATCCAGCGGTCTGGTGCGACTTCAATGCCGGCGGTTGGTCTGGACGGCCGGATGACGACTGTTACTACGTCCTAGACAGGGAGCGCCTCAAAGATCTGAAAGCAAAGGCCGGCATGAAAGTGTTTCTCTACGATGATGAGTCTGCCGATGGCAAAGAAGTAGTCGGCATCGAGGCCGAGTTGGTTGAAGATCGCGACAGTCTGATCGCAAAGCCGCTCGAAGGAGCTTTCTACCATGGCCCTCGTTTTTGGTGAGCCCCCGATGAAAAACGGAGGGCGAACCAGCCACCAGTACCAATGCCGGGGAAAGTGCCCGGTTTCCAATCACCGCCAGCCGCCCGGCATGGTACACCTGAAACGTTGGGCAATACATGAAAGAGCGAGAGCTTATCATTTCGAGCGAGCACCTGCACAATAGCCGGCACATGTGGATCCTCACACCGGATGACGGTCGCGTGCCTGAGGGCCTGCTGGTATTTCTCGACGGAGAGTTCTATCGTGATCGCGTCGGTGCCGTTCAGATCGTTCGTGCTCTATGTGAGTCTGGTGGGATTCCGCCGTCGATAGTCGCATTCATCTCGTATGAGAGTCCCGACGCTCGTTGGGTTGAGTGTCCATGCTACCCTCCGTTTGTGAGGTTTGTCGCTGATGAGGTGCTCGCACGGCTCGACGCGGAGATCCCCGGATGTCTCACTCTCCAAAATCGAGTTCTCGCCGGACTCAGCTACACCGGACTCGCGGCGGCCTACATCGCGCTCGTTGCACCCGACCGCTTTACGAAGATCATCGCTCAGTCGGGATCGTTCTGGTCGAACGATTGCTGGTTGATTGATCAGTATCGATCCGCGAAGCGACGACTTCCAGCGGAGTTCTATTTGGACGTTGGTGTTCGCGAGACCCAGGAGAACGTCACCCACAAAGAGGATGTGATTCAAGTCCTCTCTCAGATTGATGGTGTCCGACGATTTCGTGACGTGCTATCAGAGGTCGGACACGATCCGGTCTACGTCGAGTTCGATGGAGACCATGAGTTCGAGGCATGGGCGAAGACGTTGCCGAGTGCATTGCGCTGGGCGTTCTCAGAAAGGCAGCCCAACCAGCCACCACTGCCAACTCCGGGAGAGTGTCCGCCTTCCAATCACAGTCAGCTGCCCGGAGCGGCAGGCCTTTAACGTTCGCCAAGCAATGGAGCTTCACATCGACATCCGTCTTGCCGGTTCAGGGCGTCCGAATGCCACCGAGCAGAAGCAGATCGATTCACTTCTCGCTGAACTGCGGACCTACGCGATCGCTCCGATCGTCGGAAGCGAAGCCGGACAGGGTCATGCGGATGTCTTCCTTCGCATCAAGGCGGCAGCGCAGAAGTCCTCCATTACGGCCGTCCGCGGTTTGCTGTCTCGCAGCGCGTTCGCGGAATCGTCGTCGCTAACAGTCTTACGCAAGAGCCGGAAGACGGTTGGGATTGTTCGACTGCCTCGGCCGGGCGAAGCGTTCGCCTTTCCCGTCTTCGGCAAGAGGTTCGGATGTTGTCGTGTCCTCCGAGGTCCGACCGCGGAGGAAGAGGTCTTCTTTGGCGGTGCGCATGTACTCATATCGATTTCCCCATGGGTCGGAGACCGGATCCCTCCACCCAGCTTGCCCGAGTTGAGAGATACGCTGGTGCTCACTCACCACTCCCATACCGGGCGGGAGGATCGGTTTTGGACCTGGCATGCGCTTCCGAACTCTTACCAATTTGTTGGCATCATCGAGCCCACGAGCGTCGAGTCTTCTGTGGAGTGCGGTGTCCACGGTGGATGGGCATGCGCAATCGATGTCGAGGCTCAGCATCTTTGGGATGAAGACCAGAAAAGGGCGAACCAGTCACTACAGCGCAATGCCTCTACGATGTCCTCCTCAACTATAAAGTCCGCAGTTCGGCATGGCTGACCTGAGGCGTTGGCCGAAAGATGAAGACATACATCATCGCGCTCCTGAGTACGCTCGCGATCGGCGGGTGCCGGAAGGCGGAGCCTGTGACGCCACCTTCGGCAGCAGGCGAGGTCCATGCGGTATCCGGGCGTGCTGAGTTTGTAGAGGCGGCTCAGCTGCTGGCCTCTCCAGAGCGATATAGCGGTAGGCGCATCATTTTGGCTGGGATTTGGAGATCAGGCTTCGAGCGCGAGAGCCTCGATCTAGAGAATCCTCAGCAGACATTTGGCATTTGGGTCGAGCTAGACGACGCCAAGATCAAAGAAAAGTACGGGAATCTATCTCATCTCGTTCAGCTCCCACCGTCGAATCTCGTGGATCAAGATGGCAGTATCGTGAGTCGAGTGGTCGCTGAGGGTTCGTTCTTCTATCGGCGGTTCGACGCGAAGAAGAGAGAGGATGGGTTCGGGCACATGGGTGTCTCGGAAGGCCTGTTTCTGATCGATCGTATCTTGGTCTCAGAGTCCGTCGGAAAAGATCAGGCCAACCAGCGACTACAGGGAACGCCGGAAAGCGTCCCGTCCTCTTCGGCTGGGCCGGAGGCCCGGCGTCCCTGACCCGGAGCGTTCGCCATGAAGATTCTATCGATTCTCCTCTTGGCTCCGCTAGTTGCACTTGCCGGATGGCCGCCACCAACCCAAGACCAGGCACAGCGAATATTCGATGGGTTCGTGGACTCAGCGGACGAGCTGATCGCAGAAGCCGTCGGATTTTCTCAGGCGCCAGAGCCTGCCGCTCACAATATTCGAATTTGGTCCACAAGCGCCGAGTCCGATATTCGCGCGCTCAAAGGGTATTTCCGGCTGACGATCCCACCGCCGAAGGTCGAGATGATAGATGGGAAAGAAGAGCTGTTATATGAAGGCTTTAAATGCGGCTGCTATGGTGATTTTGTCATCACGCTGAAGAAGGACGGACGTGAGATTGCTTCGTTCAGAATGGCGCACGGTGAGCACATTGGATGCCGCGCGATTCGGGATGATTCGGCCATTCGAATAGACAAAGTCGCGTTGGCGCCATTCAACAGCCGATTGATTGAACTCGCCCGGAAGATGTTTGCAGAGAAGCGGGCGGAGGAAAGAAAACCGGCGGGCGAACAAGCCACCACAGGGAACGACGGGAAAGCGTCCCGTTCTTCGGCGGAGCCTGAGGTCCGTCGCCCCTGACCTGGAACGTTCAAGAGCCGGTCGCGGCCGATTAACTGGGAGTCGCTTTTGGGCAGAGCGAGTGGACGCTGGACACTGGCAAACCCAGTTCCCCAGCGATAGCCCGGATGCTCTTCCCATCCTTGCGCAACTTCTGGACGGCCGCGGCGTGTCTTCTCAAGGACGGTGGGCGCCCTAGCCTCTTGCCGCGGGCTTTGGCGGCGGCAAGGCCCGACAAGGTTCGCTCCCGGATCAGTTCGCGTTCGAATTCGGCCACCGCCATCAGGACACCCAGTTGCAACCGGCCTGCCGGGTTGTTCTCCGTCGTGTCGATACCCTGCGACGTGCACACGAGGCCGACCTTGTGCCGGGTCAACTCGTCCAGAATCAACGCAAGGTGCATGAGCGACCGCCCCAGACGGTCGAGTTTGAAGCAGACGATCGTGTCGACCGTCCCGGCGCGAACATCGCCGAGTAGACGCTCAAGCACCGGCCTGGTCGTGGAGGCGCTGCCCGAAGCCGTTTCCTTGTAGATCGCTGGGGACGACCATTTCCGGCGCCTGCAGTAGGCGCGCAATTCGCGCTCTTGGCTGTCCAAGCGCTGATCGTCCGTCGAAACACGCAAATAGAGGGCTACGGGCACTGTTCAGAAATCCTCCCCCCGTTTTAGGCCCCCTGCCCTCCTCTGCAAGGCTGAGTGTTCAGCAATCGTTCATTTTCTGAACGGTCCTGAGGGATGCATGGGGAGGCCTTCTCATCGCGCGAACCCAAGTCTCCCACTTCTCTCGCCCCATCGTTTCCGCTCAATGGTTCGAGTGCAACCTCGGCAACCGCCGCCACCCAACCGGGTGAAGCTCGCGATTGCGCCACCATAGCTTGCCCGTCCAAGTCCCTGGCTCTGTGCTTCCATCCGGCAAGAGCACGGTCACTGTTTCGTAGGCGTTTGGCGGTTCTGTCACGGGGAGCCAAGGGCCGTCTTCGGGGTGAGGATCTCGCTCCTGGTTGTCGGCCATGGTTCGATCTTCTCCCGAAACTAGGACATGGAAAGATTTTCTCCGTAGATCGTTGCAGGGCGAACCGGCTCGCTTCTCGTACCGGCGCAAGTTGCTGGGCGCACTCAATCAGTGCCTCAGCGAACGAAGGTGCCCTGCATGTCGCCGGCGCGAGCGCGACCGAGGGCGACAAGCGTATCGAGGATTTCTGCCACATCCGCTGGCTTGGCCCGGGCAAAACGCTGTGCCAGCTCGGAGGGAGTCACCGGTACAGTGGCGGCACTCAGCGCGGACTCCACCGCCTTCGCGCGCTCGGCCAAGGACTTTGGCCAGGCGATTTTCGGTTGGGCGGCCTGTGGCCCGACGGGCGACGGTTTAGCAGGCCGCTCTTTCTTCCCGGAACTGGGTTTTGAGCCCGCCGCGTCGGTCAGACCGAGCTCGCTCTGGTCCTTCGGCTTCCCCTCCTTCTGCCTTGGTATCTGGTATTCCGGTCGCAGCCAGCGAACGTTGCCGTCCTCCTCCTCGGCGGCACGGGCAGCGTTGAGGGCGACGACGCGCTCGAGGATCTCCTCGTCGGTGAGCGGCCAGGGCCAGCCGTAGGCGTCGGCCACAGCCGCATCGAGTTCCTGGTGCAGGTGCAAAAGCGTGGAGACGAGGGCGTCGTCGAGGATGACCTTATCCTTGGCGGTGAGCATCGCGGCGGCGCGCAGCTTTTCCAGGACGTTGTAGATGTCGGTGAGGCCGAGGCCGTGTTGGGCCTGGGCGCGCTTGCGGTGGGCGTCGATCTCCTCAGCGAGCTTCCGGATTCTCCCCTTTTGCGCCTCCGTGCAGTCAGGGAAGGGGAAGGGATCGAAGCAGGTCGAATTCACATATACAGGACGATCTTCCAGTGTACTACCTTGCAGGGAAGACCAGACTAGATGTGGACGGCTCGATAGTGTGCCGAGCAAGAATGCATCATCGCTGGCCACAACTCGGATCTTTTGGTCGGGCATGACCGAGCCTGAGATGAAACTAAAGAGCCGATGCTTGGCGGTTTCGGTTGTGCCGATGAAACGCTTAAGCCCATTCAGTGCTTCGCGCATTAATGGGCGCGGCTCGGCGAATACCCACCAGCGGTCACGGTATGTGGCGCGTTTATTCTGGTCGCGCTCGGGTTTCACCGTACGAAGAATGTGTTCGTAGACTTTAGGGAACCGTTCACGGACTTCTGCGGCGGAAAGACCGAAAAGATCGATCACCAACGCATCCCTTGAGTTATTCGTGAGGTCTCGACCATTTAAGTATGGATGGATGTGGTTACTGAGCTCTGATGTTTTGCCTAGACCCAGTGTCGCGGCTTCGTCTTTTGAAACCATGAATCCCATGCCATGCAGTTTCATCCCCATGTGGGCGATACCTTCGTTAGCTTTCAGCGGACTGATTCTGGCGGAGTCGGTTCCTGTAGTGAGATCGGCGTGAACTTTGCCGAGATCGCATGAGAGCTGGATCGAGTGCTCGCCGGTCTCTTCGTCGGGAATCTCGCGGGTGACTTCGTAAAGACGACCGGTGGGGCTCGGTGTAGGAGCGAGCTTGCTCGCGATTTTGGACGTGGGCTTCGCGGGCGGAGTCGGGCTCGCGTGCAAGCACACCTCTACGGGAAGCGCGCCTACGGTCATCGCGATGCGCACGGCGGCGCATTCGGTGGCGTCGATCCAGGGGTGATCGGGAATCGCAAAGATGAGGTAGATGCCTTCGTCCAGCGCGGATTGAACGACGCGGCGGTTGAAGGTCTGTTTGATCGAGTTGGTGGTGATGAAACCGAAGCGGCGGGTGCGGCCGGCGAGCGTCTCCTGTGCGGCTTTGTGCCACCAGTACATCACGAAGTCGGC
>DMNR01000204.1:0-1286 GCA_003452655.1 Actinomycetota bacterium
AGATGTGTATAAGAGACAGGAATTTGGGCCTCCGTGCACGTTGCCCGCCCCGTTGAGCGCAGCGTCTCCGCTAGGACCCGTTCGGGGGTCCACACCTCATGAGACAGAGCAGCCTCGTGTGTCCACGCTTGCTCAAATGCACCCCAGCGTTGGGCCCGCGTCGTGCCGGTGCGTTCGTCCCGATCTGTCTGCCAGCCTGCGATCACCCCCGGGGTGGCGTGGACATCTTTGCCTCGTCTTGTCTCCAAGGTGATCTCCTGGCGCAGCGCCGTGAGCTCGCCCCGACTCAGCGGACGCCCCTTCTCAATTGCCTGCTCGGCCTCACGCTTAGCGGCCAGCGCGTCAATCTGGGCGCTTCTTTTGGACGCCAGCTCACACTCGGCCGGATCGACGCCGACTATCTCGGCGGCTCCGGTGCGCTCGTCAACTGGGCCCCACGCCACCCCGAGCGTCTCGCTCAGCGTCGCTCGCAGCCGCGCGTGTGCCAGTGCATCGGCTGTCCGGGACTCCGAGAAGTAGGCCCGCGCGTCCAGCCGAGACCAGACCCCATCAACGCCCTCGACCACACTGGGCACTAGGACATGAACATGCAGCTGCGGGTCGCCTTCGCGGCTGGTTCCCTCGACGTAGGCCGCCCCAACCAAACCTTTCGCGGTTTCACGTTTCTGAGTCGCCGGAGTCGCGCCCCGCCGAACATGCGCGGCATGCTGGGAAAGGTCGCCCAGCATGACGTTTGCCGCGTCCAACAGACACGNNCCCCTTGCCCACCCTCAAGCCACACGGGAGCCCGCTCCTTATCGGCCCCTCATTACCCAGCCAAACCACCCTCAACGGCAGCGGTTCGCTCCTGGTCAGCTTGCTCCTGACCTTTCTCGAATGAACTCTGGTGGTACAGCCAACCGCCAGCTCCCTGGGCTTTCACGCTGACCGTCACCAGTGCATTATGCCGAAGCCAGAGGCTTTAGCAACTAGTGTGAGAAATCTATCCGCTCTACATAAAGGTGCTCAGCCATAGCGCATCTGCCATTCGCTTGGGTGTTGATGTTTACGGGCGAAGCCATCTAGCTCAGCCATGCAGTGCATTCGCCACATAGACCGATAAATTGCGCGCCTCAGCCAATCGGGCTGGTTAGTTATCCACAGAAAGGCGCCAACTACGACTACAGGTATTTACTACAGGAAGTACTTAACTACAGGGGAAGTGTGATTTATGGGGCCTGACCTGCAAAAACGCAGGGGTAGGCGTCAGTAGATGGTCGCGGCCTGCGTCAGTAGATGGTCGCAAA
>DMNR01000204.1:1333-4249 GCA_003452655.1 Actinomycetota bacterium
TTTTCCAGAGCTTTGGTGGATAGCTGGAAGATCAAGCGCGGAACCCCGGAGCGGCTCGGCGGCGGCGGTCGCCCGCGGCGCTACGGTGACCAGGACATGCTCAACCGGGCATGCAAAAGGCCGCCTCACTCCGGCAAAGAAGCGGCGGCCTTTTGACTAACGAATGCGGTTCGAACGGTACGCGGCTAGCCAGTCAAGGCGCAACGCGACCCGCTCGAACTGTTAGGACGAAAGGCAACACCGTGACTGACCTGCCAGCGCTAATCTCCGGTCGGCAACTGGACCTGCTCCGGCAGGCTGTCGAGATCGAGGACGTAGACGCCCGCACAGTCGGAATGGTCGGCTACACCGCCCGCCTCTGGGCCCAGGTCGCCCTCCCCTACAAAGACCCGGGCGACGTTCCCGAATGGACCCGCCGCAACGGCTCCCTCACCCTCTACGTCGAACCCGGCCGATTCGAACGCCCCGACCGAACCATCGCCAAGGCCTACCCATTCGGCGTCGTTCCCCGGCTCCTAATGACGTGGATGGCCACAGAAGCCGTCCGATTGCGCGAGCGCGACCTGGTCCTGGGCCCAAGCCTCGCCAGCTTCATGCGCGACCTCGGACTAGTCCGTAACGGCAACACCATCCGCCGACTGCGCGAACAAGTACAGCGGCTATCCACCGCCAGGCTCCTCGTCATGGACCAACGCCCCGACCGCACCGTTACCGAAGGCTTCCAAATCGCTACCCGCACCGAGCTGTGGTGGACACCGCGCGACGGCGACAACGAAGCGCTCTGGCCCTCCACCGTCACGCTCTCCCAAGAGTTCTACGACTCAATCGTCGCCGCACCCATTCCCGTCGACCTGCGGGCGCTGGCAGCGCTACGAACACACGGCAGCGGCGGCCTACCCATCGATATCTACACCTGGCTCGCCCACCGCATGAGCTACCTGCGCAAATCGACGCTGGTGCCCTGGGTATTGCTCTCACATCAGTTCGGCAGCCAATACAAACTCCTGCGCCAGTTCCGCGCGGAACTGATCAAACAACTTCCCAAGGTCCAGGCCGTGTACCCCGCAGCCAAAGTCACCGTCACCACTGACGGTCTGCTTCTATCGCCCTCTCCAACGCCGGTTGGCCGCCGCCTACTCAAAGGCTGATAGCAAGTGCCAACATCGTGGGTAGAAATCACGATCCTCTTACTAGCGATCGTTCCTGGATACATCGCGGTGTCGGTATGGGCCCGAAACCGCACTTGGCGGGGCCACTCGTCAAGTGCGATCCGTGTCGTTCTTCAAAGTCTTGCAGTGAGCTTGGTTATCCAAATAGCCGTTTCACCACTTACCGTCCAATGGATCTTGCCAGCGGGCGCTGACCATCAAGATTCACAGCCCTGGACCGTTGCCGGGTGGCTTGCGGTTACCGTTCTTGTCGTTCCGACTGTTGGTGGAGTGCTCGTTGCCCGTGTAACCGATTGGATACTTGCGCGGCCCTTGTCAGACGAGTCCAACGGCCTGCGCAGATGGCTTGTCACGGAATTACTCCAAATGTCAGTGCCGCCCACGATTTGGGATTGGGCTATCACCAACGGCAAAGTTGACGGAAGTTTCTTGCGAATCGAGTACAGCGACGGCGGTTCGATCGGCGGCATCTTCGCTACTGACTCTTATGTCGCCACGTCCCCGGACACACACGGAATCTTCTTGCAGGAGGAATGGTTGCTGACTGCGGATGGTGACTTTGTCGATGCGATTCCAGGATCGCAAGGCATAATCATTCCAAACCTCGACGGGGTTAGGGCTATACGCATCCTCGGAGAAGTGCCGCAGAACGAGATCACCACGGAGGTCGACAATGGCAATCACGACCCGCAACAAATCAGCGGCGACGAAGAAAGCCCCCCTGACTAAGGGTTTGGTCCAAGGCAAGGGGACGCCACCGAAGACCCCTCCACCACCCGCCAAGTCGGTAATGCCTAAAGGCAAATAGATTTCGTGGGAAAGACCCCTCCGCCTCGGGTTCCGCCCGGCGCCATGCGCGCGATTCTAGTGGGCAAAGGGAAGCCCCCGACGAAACCGCCACCGCCAGCAGCCACCGCTTTGAACGGTGTCACATCGGACCAGGAACCAGAAGAGGGCACTCCCCCGCTCGTCAAAACGAGCGACGATTCATGAGTGCCAAGTCCGAGCGATACCCATACCCATGAGTACCCATGGGAGAACGACGGCAGCCCACTTTCGTGCTTCTTTCGCCAGCTGTCCTGCATCTTCCGTTCGCCTGGGAGAAGCTTCCATGAAACGTCGCCAGCGACCCAGTTCGTCGGGTTGATTCGTACTCACGCGCGACACCGTGCCTGTGTCGCCACTCACCGTCCCCAGCGGTGGTGGTGGTTGTGACGCCGTCCCAGCCGCGCTACCCGCTTGGTTTCGTCTCACGTCAATGACTGTGCTGGCTGCGTCACCCGGCGCAAGCATCCGTTTCTCCTCGACCCGTTTGCGGCACTGCTTGCATTGTTCCCCCATACATAGACATATCGGCTCCCCGTCGTTCAATCTCCGAGTTGTGCTGAGCATGACCGAAACCGATCGGTTTCGGGTCATCCCACTCCCCCGCCGACACGCCAGCGCCTGAGTGTTCCAAAAACCGTGTGCCACAACAGTCAGGCTTTCCGAATTCATCGGACCGTTTTGGGACGATGCCCGCGTGAGTTCACTTCTGGGCTACGCCCGAGTCTCGACCGCAGACCAAAACCCCGATCTCCAGCTGGACGCGCTCAACGCGGCAGGCTGTTTCCGGGTCTTTACCGACCACGCCTCTGGTGCGCTCACGGATCGACCAGCGTTGGCCGCTTGCCTCGACCACTTACGCCCCGGCGACACCCTCGTCGTCTGGCGGCTGGACCGTCTAGGCCGCTCACTCCCCCACTTG
>DMNR01000412.1 GCA_003452655.1 Actinomycetota bacterium
ATGGTCGGCCCAAGTAGCCCGCTCACCTGCTTGCCGGTGCGCAACGTTTGTGTTGCCAAGTCCTCCATGTCGCCGCCAACCCGCAACCAATCACCCATTTGCTGAGCATGCCACTCTTCCCCCCGCCGTAGCGCGGGAAGAGCCCACAACACGTCAGTGACTAGACCGGTCGGGGAATCCACTCCGGGGATCAAAGCTCGGAGGCTGGTGGATGTCGTGCTTCAACACGGTGAAGGTGCCCGTTATCAACGCGGTTGAAGGTGTTGGCTTTGACGGCTGAGCGGCGGCGTCGTTTTCAGGGGGAATGACTGCTGCAGCGAGGAACAATCCAGCTGCCAGCCCGAGCAATGTCAGTGTCCGCGCGTAGCGACTGCTCGCTGCCCGTTTGGCTTGCCGTTCCATGCGTTCCTCTCCGATGCGTTGGTGCGTCAGACCTACCCAGCCAAGAGAGTCACGAACGTCTTGAATCCGGTGAACCGCTTCACCGAACTCCATGGCGACTCTGGGGTTCTGGTTTACCGAGACCCCAGGTGGGCATCACAGACCCAGCGCCGCATCGGTGTGGCCATCTCGAAGAGCAGTGCCCAACCGGCATCGAATACGGAGGATCCGTGGTCGACGTACTCGTCGCCGAGCGCACCAAGTCGCGCGCGCCTGAAGCTATTCGGGCGAAGCTGCGCCTCAGCACTTTCGCCGGGGTACTGGCGGGAGCGGTCTTTGGTTACGCAGCGGGCGTCATCGCTGCCGCAGGACTTCAACTAACGTCGCAGTTCAACCTGACAGCGGTCTGGATGAGCATCGTCGCGTCAGCACTCTTGCTCGGGGCGTTGATCGGCGCGAGTGTCGTGAGCCGCCTCGAACGGAGGTACTCCACCCGTGCTTTGCTTGCAGCAGCAGCAACTATTGCTGGCGTGGGCGCGCTGCTCAGTGCCGTTGTCCCGGCTGGTGCGGTCGGTGTCTTGATTGCGACCCGAGTACTGATCGGATTCGGAGTCGGAATCATCTCGGTTTCAGCCCCGAGATATCTGTCGGAGACCTCACCATCGGCAGTGCGAGGCTCCCGAGTGGCGACCTTCCAACTCATGATCTGCGTTGGGTTCCTCGCCTCATACGTCAGCGGCCTGGCGTTCGCCGGGTCGGATGGTTGGCGCTTCATGTTTGCGTTGACGGCCATCCCCTGCGTGGTGCTCGTTGCATTGCTGTCACGAGCCACAAACACGCCCACGGATCTCTACCGAAGCGGACGCCATGAAGAACTCACTCAAGTCGTCAGTGCGCTTGAGCCTGACCGTGATGCATCGTCCGCGACTGCGGAACTAGTCGCGTCGCTCGATAGTCCTCAGCTGTCATGGGGCGAGGTGGTGTCAGCGAAGCGGCGCCGTGTGCTCGTCCTCGGCCTGGTATTCGCGGTTGGCCAGATTCTGACTGGCATCAACGCAATCATGTACTTTGCGCCGCAGATCTTCTCCGATGCAGGTTTCACATCTGCCACCGCCGCGATCGTGGCCACGATCATTGTCGGCGTCGTTAACGTCCTGGCCACATTCGTCGCGATTCGCTACATCGATCGATTCGGTCGGCGCCCGCTACTCATCGTTGGGTTGACGATCATGGTTGCGTCCGGGCTGACGATCGCGCTCGTGTCGATGACTATGGGGACAGGTGGCGTCGCTGGCTACATCACTCTCGTCGCGGTCCTGTTGTTCGTCGCGAGCTTCGCAATGTCGATGGGCCCAGTCACGTGGGTATTGATCGGCGAGTTGTTTCCGCCGGAGATGCGGGACAAGGCGATGAGCCTTGCCTTGAGTGCGAACTGGGGAACCAACCTCGTTCTCTCTCTTGCGTTCCTGCCGCTTATGCAAATCGTTGGTACCGGAGCGGTATTCGGGTGTTTCGCGGTAATCAACTTCGCGCTGCTGGTGTTTGTCTTACGGAAGCTTCCCGAGACGCGTGGACTCACCCTCACCGAAATCGGCGCTTTGACCGCTTCGTCGAAGTAACCCAGCCAGTCACAGGCAGGGCCGTGACGTCAGCAGCACTTATTGCGGGCGGCATGATCAGGTAGTTCAGCGTGCTCGCTGGGATCGATGCTCTGAATCTCGGAGATGAATGAATCAAGATCGATCTTGCGACCCTGCATCCACGTTCCAAGCACCTTCACCTGGTCAGTAAGTGCCGCAACGTCCGCGGTGTAAGGATCGGCCGACAAAGAAACGAAGTCTGCGAATTTGCCGACCTCGATCGAACCAAGATCGTGGTCACGGCGAAGGTGGTACGCAGCATTGATAGTCACGGCTTTGAGCGCATCGTCGACCGAGACGGCTTGGTTGGGTCCATGGATGTCACCAGACAACGTTCGGCGAGTGACCATGCACTGGACGTCAAGCAGCGGCAATGCCGGTGCGACCGGACTGTCTGAATGGAACGAGATCCGCGCACCCGCCCGCACAGCATCACCTGCAGCGCATACCTGACTGCCGATCTTGGAGGGGAACAGCTTGCCGTCGTACATGTCGTCCTGATAGATGAATTGGTAGGCCGCCAGTGGTGTTGCGACCCCGAGGGCCACCGCTCGTTGGAACTGATCAGCGCGCCCTGTGGTCCAGTGTTCGATGCGCCAACGGTGATCGGTCCCAAGGAGGCCGTGGCGAGCTAGTGCTGACGCGTAGCCGTCGAGAACGAAGTCGATCGCAACGTCACCGTGAGCGTGAACGGCCACCTGCATCCCGGCTTCTGCTGCCTGATCGAGGATCGCGTCAAACTGCACTCGGGAGTAGTTCAAGACCGAGTCGCCGCTCGGCCCGATCGGGATTTGGGCGTTCTTTGTGGTGGAGTCTTCCAGGTACGGGAAGGAAGCGGCAAACGTTCCGTTGAAGGGTGTGCCGTCGGACCACATCTTGATCCCGGCTTTCCAGAGGCGGGCTTCGGGAATCTTAGACGTGAATGGCTGGGTGTAGGAAGGCTCCGTTGCCGCGTGGTAGAACCCGACGCGGATGGGGCTGTCGGGTACCGAAGCGAGCGCCTCGTACGCGGGAGCCATGGCCGTCGAGAAGGCGTGCTCGCTCGAGGTTGTGATGCCAGCTTCGGCGAGCTTGCGGTACCAACGGGCAGCCGACAACAACGGATGTGGAATTGCCGCACCTTGAACCTTCGCCGCTGCCGCCAAGACAGCGGCGGGTTCATAGGCGCGCCCGTTTGAGGTGCCGTCTGCGTTGCGTCCGTAGCGCGCTGCTTCCGGATCGGAGGGCGGTTTCCCGTCGACCCAGCCGTTTATCTTGATCGTCGCGGAGTTGAAGTAGATCTCGTGTCCGGAAATGTCCATCACGATCACCGGACGGCTGGCGAAGAACTCGTCGAGATCCGTGTTGGTTAGCTCGGGGGCACCCTGGCCTGGCCGCTCCAATCCATAGAAGATTGCTGGCTGACCCGCAGGCAGACTCTGGTCAAGCTTGCGCCACAAGGCCTGTACATCGGCATAGGTTGCGAAGCCCTGGCTGCGAGAGATCCAATGCGAGGGTTCCTGGGTATAGAGGCCGGAGATTACGGGGTGGCTGTGTGCCTCGATAAATCCTGGCATCAGGACGTCGGTTCCGAGATCAGTTGGTGTCACGCCGGGAGCCGTGGCTTGGCATTCAGCCAGCGATCCGACCGCCACGATAATGCCGCTCGCGCTGTCGAACGCGACGGCCTGCGCTCGAGGGCTGTCGGGATCCATCGTGATGATCGACGATGCTGTGAGGATCGTGTCCGCAGTCAAGAGCGTCTCCAGTCGACGGTGCGTGGGCCTGAGTGCCCGCGCGGTAATCGAAACGTAGCCGATCCAGATGCGAGTGACACCTCCCGTTACGCCGATCGTTCGACGGCGACACGGGAGTTCGTCTTGTTCGCACCGCGTGTCACAGCTGGGGGTCCGCCGATAGCATCTCAACCAAGGTCAGGTGATGAGCCGGACCAAATCCACCTCCAGAGATTGGGCGGGCGTGTGAACCCTCTGAAGTCCGCCACAATCCGGGCAAATTCAACGTAGGCGGACGGATTTCATGAGTTCCCAGATTTGGCGACGGGCACTCGTCGTCGATGACGACAAGATGCTTTGCGCTCTCGTGAAGGATGTTCTGGTTGCGGCCGGTTTTGAAGTCCAAGTTGCGCACAGCGCTGCGGCGGGCAGTGAAGGCCTTGCAGACTTCGATCCTGATGTCGCGATCCTCGACATTGAGCTCGGGCGAGGTGCCAGCGGAATCGACTTAGCCCACCTCGCGCAGGAGTCATATCCCGAAACCGCCGTGTTGCTGCTGAGCCGCTATCCCGATCTTCGGACCGCTCAGGCATCGGCGAGAGACCTGCCACCGAGTTGCGGATTCCTGAGTAAGCCGACGGTGGTGGAGTCGGCCGTTCTCCTGGAGGCGGTCGAATCGGTCCTCCGTGATCGCGCCCCTGCCGCCGGTGATCATGTGGATACCTCTGGACCACTCGCCGCTCTCACTGCAACACAGCTGTCGGTTCTGCGCATGGTGGCTCAGGGTTTCACAACGACGGAGATCGCCCGGCGCCGTGACTGCACGACCAGTGCCGTCGAGAAGATCTTGGGAACCATCTACCAGAAGCTCAACATTGACACCGGCAGCACGATTCATCCCCGCGTCGAGGCGATCAGGATCTACGCGTCGGCTGCGGTTCTTCCGGAACGGGTCGACTAGACGTGAGTGGCGCCACGCGGGTGGGCGGCCGCGATACGACCACATTTTGGGGGCCCATTGGCGATGCGCTCGGATCCCGGAACTTGTGGCTCCTGGTCGCCGCACTCGAGGTGGCATTGACACTGCTGTCGCCCTTCCCGGCAGACGTTCGCAGGCCCGCCTTGAATATCGCGGCGGGGCTTGTCTCTTCCGTGGTTCTACTTGCGGTGATTTGGTGCGGATGGACGTTGCTGCTTAAGCGACTCACGGGCGCTATGCGAGTCGCGGCCGCAGTTCCGATCATCGTCCTCGCCGGAGTCGCACGGGGAGCTGTCCTACAGTCGATGCTCATCGCGTGGGGGATGAGTCAACCTGGCGTTGAGGGATACAGCTACCGAATTTCGGTCAGCGTTACCGTCGTCGTGCTGGGATCAGCAACTGGTGCCTTGGTGAAGACCGCCGTCGATGGCCAACGCACCAGGCTCGAACGGCTGGCGAAGGAACAAGAGCGCTTGTCGTTGGTGCTGGCTCAAGCGGAGGCGGACGTTCAGCGGGATCAAAGTGGTGCGATCGCGACCATCCGCTCTGACCTAGCCGTGCAATTGGCGCAGGTTCAGGCGGCGTCGCCGGTGTTGGCAATCGACTCCCTCGAACAGCTCGCTGCAAGCGTCGTTCGGCCATTGAGCCACGAGCTGGCATCGAAGACACCAACGTGGGACCCGCCCGAGCTATCAACGGTTTCACAGCGATTGGAGTGGTCCAAGGTCTGGGGAACCATGGCATCAGTCGGCGCGATCAATCCTTGGGCGCCAGCGCTCTTCATCCTGATCCTCACCCCAACCTCGGTGATCATCCTTGGCGTCAAGTCGGGCGTCCTGCTACATCTCGTCGCTGCTTGCTTGGTGTACGTGGGGCTCATGTTGGTACGGGCGAGTTGTTCGGGTCTGGCAGCTCGTCAATCGACTTCCATTCGAATGGCAGTCACCACGGCGCTTCTGATCGTGGCCTGCGTACCTGCGGCGCTGGCGACATTGCTGTTCCCTGGAACGTCGTCGTCGAACGTGATCAACTCCCTCTACATATTTATCGTTGTTCCTCTGATCGCTTTGCTTCTCTCGTTTGTCCGAGCCGCTCGCACGCAGCAACGCGAGATCGACGAGGCCGTTAACGAGATCGTCAACGAAACTCGGTGGTGGGTCAGCAGGACCCGCATGGTGGGGTGGTGGCAAAGAGGCACGCTCGCCCGCGCGCTTCACGGTCCCGTACAGTCCGCCATTCACGCGGCGGTGCAACGTCTGCGCGTCGCCGTGGATTCCGGAACTGCGACGCCGGACCAAGTGGAGTCTGTTCTCGATGACGTCCGCCGATCCCTGCCGGACGTTGTGATCCAGGGGGATGCGGCTGCGGATGTCGCATATCAGCTGGCCGAGATTTCCCTCACGTGGCAGCCACTGGTTGACGTCCAGTTTGAACTTGATGCCGTCGCTGAGGATTCGCTTCACACCGACCAACTGTGTGGCGAGATTGCGGTGTCAACTGCTGGAGAGGCAGTGTCAGACGCCGTTAGGCACGGAGGTGCGCGCCAAGTGCGGATCTCGTTGACCTCGACTGAGGACAACATCCTGTCGGTAGTGGTGACTGATGACGGTCGTGGTCGGGAGCGAGCGTCCGGTGACCGGGAGGAAAACTCGGGGCTCGGAACCTCCCAACTCGACACCTGCGCTGTGGCATGGAGCTACGCGGTTTCGTCTGACGTCAATTGCCTTCAGGTCCAACTTCCGCTGCTCCAATCGACGTAGCGTCGACAATGGAGCGAAAGCCGTTGGGCGGTGCAGTGCGCGCAATCTCCTGGTGTCGAAGCTGCCTAGACTCGTCCGCATGCGTTCACCAACAAAAGTCGGATCACTCGTCATTGCGGCCGGTGTCGCGCTCGTGCTCACCAGTTGTTCAAACGGTAGCGCTGGTTCTGACTCCGCTTCGCCCACACAGATGGCAGATCAGGCACAAACCGCTGCCTTGAAGGCTCTGACTGACGGCGCCCTCGTCAAGTACAAGCAGAAGTCAGTGATTGTCCGGGTTGTGAAGGATGGCGTCGACCTCTACACCGGCGCCGCAGGTGAGTCGATGACGGGTGTGCCCGCGACGACTGCGATGCACACTCGAAATGGCGCATTCGCATTTACGTACATCGGTGAGACGTACGCCAAGATGGCCGACCAGAACGTCATCAACCTTGATGAACCGATCTCGAAGTGGCTGCCGGACCTGCGAGATTCGTCGAAGGTAACAATCCGGAATCTACTCAACATGACGTCTGGGTATCCGGACTACGTCTACCAGCCTGCCGTTCAAGACGGCGTGCAAGCGGATCCCTACAAGCAGTGGACCGATGACGAGATGATCGCGGTTGCGCTATCGCGGCCGAACTACTTTGCGGCTGGGACGAACTGGGGTTACTCGCATACGAACTACGTGATCTTGGGCAAGCTCCTGTCGAAGATCACCGGTAAGTCAACTTCTGATGTTCTCTCCGAGTACGTCTTGCAGCCGATGCAGTTGAACAACACGAGCAGCAACGGGGGCACTCCTGCCGTGCCAGATCCTGCGCTGCACTCATTCACCTCTGAGCGCCGGTCGTTCCTGAAGGTGCCGCAGAAACTTCCGTTCTATGAGGAAGCAACGTTCTGGAATCCATCGTGGACTACCGCCAACGGCGCTGTGCAAACGAGCAACGTCTTCGACATCACCACGTCGATGCAGATTGTTGGCTCCGGATCCCAAGTCTCGCCGGAGATGTACAAACAACAAGTGGGTCCGAACCTCGTCGGATTCGGTAAGAAGGATCCGACGGGAACGTGCCCTGTCTGCCGAACGCTGACCCCGGAATTGAACTACGGGTTTGGGGTCGTGATCAATGGTGACTGGATCACTCAAACGAAGAGCTTCTACGGATCGAGCGCATCTGGTGGCTATCTTCCGTCAGAGAAGCTGACGATCTCGGTCATTGCGAACACAGCTGCGGACGGGTTTGGCCCCGACGGCGCTTACCTGAATCAGAATGCCAGCTTCTCGATGTTCACCGATATCGCGAACCTGGTTGCGCCGGGGCAGGCGCCGCCACCTCGCGCTGGTTAGGAATGTGTCACCCGGGATCGGCGTTGTGGGGTTCATGAGCGATCCGTTTGCGCGTGAGCCCGGTCAGCTGTCCATTGATATCTGGAGTGACGTCGTCTGTCCGTTCTGCTACATGGGAGAGACGATCTTGTCGGAGGCGCTAGAGAATTTCGAGCATCGGGACTCGGTCGTCGTGCGCTATCACTCCTATCAGCTAATGCCGGAGCTATCGGCAGACGAACCCGTTGACCTCGCTGACCTGCTGTCACAGTCGAAGGGTCTGACCCCAGAACAGGTCATTGGGATGCAGGAGCAACTCGTAGCACGCGGCACTGACCTTGGCATCGACTACCGATTCGATCAGACGCAGACGATTAACACGAGGGCAGCGCATCGGCTCACCCAC
>DMNR01000218.1:0-1198 GCA_003452655.1 Actinomycetota bacterium
ACCCGGGGGAGCCCTCTGGCGAACGACGCTGACGCCGGAAGGCCCAGGGTTGGAGCGCAGCGCGGTCGAGCCGGCAAACGGCACGGTGGAGCTCAGCAGTTGGGGTCCGGGTGCACAGTGGTTGGCCGACCGTCTCCCTACCTTGTTGGGTGAGGGTGATGATCCGAGGGGATTTCAAGCGCCACCGGTGCTCACGGCGACGGCTCGACGATTTTGTGACTGGCGCATTGGTCGAACGGATCGAGTGCTTGAGGCGCTGATTCCAGCGATCCTTGAACAGAAGGTCACAGGCAAAGAGGCCTGGCTTGGTTGGCGGACCCTCGTCCGCGAGTTCGGAGAGCCCGCGCCAGGCAGCGCCGCCCTTCCTCGGCCGTTGATGGTGTTTCCGGCTCCTGAAGTATGGGCACAGATTCCGTCATGGCGATGGCACCAGGCAGCCGTGGATTCGAAGCGGTCACAAACGGTCTTGCGTGCAGTTCGCGAGGCAACGACTCTTGAAGAGATAGGTGAAATCGATCGAGTTGCGGCGCAGCAGCGGCTGCGGCAGATTCCTGGGGTCGGTGTCTGGACCGCCGCCGAAACGGTGCAGCGGGCAACCGGGGATCCCGACGCAGTGTCATACCGGGACTACCACCTCGCCCAGGAGATCGTCTACCTGTTCACCGGTGATCGCAATGGAACCGACGAGCAGTTGGCGCGGTTGCTGCTGCCCTTCGCTGGTCACCGCTACCGAATTCAGCGCCTCTCAGAATTGTCTGGATACCAGCGGCCCAGGCGGGCGCCCAGGATGACCGTTCATGACATGCGCACGATGTAGTGCTGCCGGTGCGGATCTGTGGTTCGCCGCTGGTCCTACGGATTTTCGGGCTGTCGCTGCACACCTGACTTCGGCCCGTTCTCGGCGTTCTGCAGATGGTAGTCCTGGAAGTTCTCAATCAGATCCTGCGCGGGAAAACTGTAGATCAGGTTGCTGGAGATGGCTGACTGGCCGGCCAGGTGCCACTTCGCGAGATATGCCTGCGCGCCCTTGTCGGTATTTGGCTTTACGACGATGCTTTGAAAGGTCCAGTCGGTTGCATTCGTCGGCACGATGACCTGCTGTGCCGAACTCGGCACCGCTGCGCAAACGAGCAGGGTTGCGGTGAACAAGCCGCCGATCGCGATCGAACCAACGCTGCGAGTTCTCATAGCTCAATGG
>DMNR01000218.1:1324-14488 GCA_003452655.1 Actinomycetota bacterium
GAATTCGGCGAGATCGCGCGGTGGGCGTTGCGTGGCAGGTCCTGCGGGATATCCGACGGCTACACCACCGAGGGGTTGCCAGGTGGATGGCAGTCTGAGGTGCTCACGCACCACACTTGGGCAGAAGACCGTCGAGCTGATCCACGCTGATCCAAGTCCGTGTGCGGCGAGGCCGACGAGCAGGTTCTGCACTGCCGCACCACCCGCCACCATGAACAGGTCCCTCTCGTATCCGCGGCGTGCTTCGTCGGGATACTCGTGGGCGGCGCCGCCGAGTTCGAGGAACGGCAATATGACCGCTGGGGCCTGTCGAAGCACGTCGCCGCGCTTGATTCGTGTGGCGATCGAGTCCGACGAATAGGCGTCGAGCGTTCTGAGGTCACGCACCCACTGGTCGCGCATTGCGTCCAGCAACTCCAGGCGTTGCTCAAGACTGGCCAATACAACGAATCGCCACGGCGTTGTGTGGTGAGGTGCGGGGGCACTGATTGCCGCTGCAATACCGTTTTCGATCAGCTCAAGCGGCACAGGTTCGTTCGTGAAGGACCGGATTGTCCGGCGATGGAAGGGTGCATTGCGGCGACCCTGCGCGATTGCCTCGGCGGTGCCCAGCGAGAACAGATCCTCATCAACCGGCCGGATCAACTCGCTGGCGTCGCTCGATTCGCACGCGCCTGTCACAAACTCGGCTAAGCCCCGAACCACCGTGACAGGGATTCCCAGCGTCTTACCCGCAGCAAGTTCAGCCGCGCTGGCCACCTCGTCGCCGATCGCGGTGACAGTAGCCGTCAATTCATTGCCGTATCTGTCATGTCGACCACGGAAATCGTCAAGCACCTGAAGTCCGCTGGCACCGATGGCCACGTCCGTCACGCCCTGTCGCCACGGACGTCCAAAGGTGTCCGTGATTACCACGGCGAGTTGATCGTGCCCAAGTTCGATGCGTAGGCCTGCACGAATTCTGCGAGCCGATTCATCGGGGTCGAGGGGTAACAGCAGGACGGTTCCAGGCGCCGTTTCGGATGCGTCGACGCCGGCAGCGGCCATTACCAGGCCATTGCGATTCGCCACGATCTGCATCGGCCCCCGCGGGGTCTCGCGCGATGCAACGACCCGCCTTGTCTCGGCCGCTATTGCTGACTGCCGGTCATCAGCCGCCAAGGTACGACCCTCGGCCTTGCTGACGATCTTGCTCGTCACGACGACGATGTCACCTTCGCGTGTGCCAGCGGTGCCATCCGGCCAGCGCACCTGTTTCAGAAATGGGGCTAGGAGTGTTACGAGGTTGGTAGCAGCATCGACCTCGCCGATCCCTTCGAGGCCTACCACCTGCAGGCGTCGCGACGTCATGCCCGCAACTCTCTTGCGAGTTGCAGTGCGGCGCCCGCGACTTTCCCGGCGGTGCCGGGATTGGCGAAGATCGTGTCCATCACTTCCACTCGCAACCCTTTGTCGACGAGTTCGCTGGCACTCGCTGCATCGGCATCGTCGATGATCCAGGCATCGAGTAGGCCGCCCTCGCGCCGGACGCCGTAGTGAGTGGCGACGGCTGTTGCAGTGGTGTCGATTCCGATTGCTGACAGACAGGCATCAGCCATACCCCGCACTGGTTTACCGCCGACGATTGGCGACACTCCGACGACGGTGGCCGATGCTTGTGTCACCGCGGCACGGATGCCCGGGACCGACAGAATCGGGGCGATCGACACCACCGGATTCGATGGCGGCAGAATGATCACGTCGGCCGCAGCAATCGCCTCAATGACTCCCGGAGCTGGAGTTGCCGATTCGCTTCCGACGTAAACGAATTGACGAGCGGCAACGGCCGCACGGTGTCGCACCCACCATTCCTGGAAGTGAATCGCAGCAGGCTGGCCGCTATCCGGATCGTCGATGATGACGTGGGTCTCAACTCGGTCGTCACTCATCGGAACGAGCGACACTGGCAGTTGCCAGCGTTCGCATAGCCCGGCAGTTACCGACGACAACCGATAGCCAGCGTCAAGTGCCTGGGTGCGGACCAGATGGGTGGCGATATCTCGGTCGCCGAGGCCGAACCAATCCGGTTTCGCGCCGTACCTGCGCAACTCCTCCAGCACCGTGAATGACTCGTTCGCGCGACCCCAACCCCGTTCTTCGTCCGCTCCGCCGCCGAGGGTGTACATCACTGAGTCGAGGTCCGGGCAAATCTGCAGCCCGAACAAGCGGATGTCGTCACCGGTGTTGCCAATCACGGTGACGGATGGCTGATGGTGTGTGCTTCCGGTCGCGCTGACGAGCCCCCGCAAAAATCGCGCTGCTCCGATACCTCCGGCAAGAACGGTTACCTGCATGGGGCAGATCCTCCCAGCCGTCACCTACGCTGAGGTGCTGTGGGCAGCAGCGGAATGAGTGCGTCAGGCGAACCGGCGCCAACCCGTGCCCAGATAGAACGTGCAATCCGACGTGCTGGCAAGGGCCAAGCCATTGATGACACCGAGGCGCGTAGCCTGCTGGCGGCTCGAGGGGACCAGCTCACAAACCTGATGGCAGTCGCTGCCGGATTGCGTGATCAAGGGCTGCAGGCGCGCGGGCTCGGGCCGATCATCACGTACTCGCCGAAGGTGTTCATCCCACTCACCAAGCTATGTCGCGATAGCTGTCACTACTGCACGTTTGCCGCTTCTCCTGCCGCTCTGCGGGGCCGCGGTGAATCAATGTTCCTTGAGCCCGAAGAGGTAGTTGCGATCGCCCGAGCAGGTGCACAGGCGGGCTGTTTCGAGGCGCTCTTCACACTTGGTGACCGGCCAGAGGATCGCTGGCCCGCGGCAGCGCAATGGCTCGATGAGCGCGGCTACGACAGCACCTTGGCGTATCTGCGCGCGATGGCGATTCTGGTGTTGGAACAGACAGGTCTGCTTCCGCACCTGAATCCCGGCGTCATGTCCTGGGACGAATTGGCCCGCCTGCGCCCAGTTGCCCCGTCGATGGGGATGATGCTTGAAACAACGTCGCGCCGCTTGTTTGAAACACCGGGACTTGCCCACTACGGCTCGCCTGACAAGGATCCGCAGTTGCGGCTGCGGGTGTTGGCAGACGCGGGCAGACTGTCCATCCCATTCACCACGGGACTGCTCATCGGAATTGGTGAGACCTCCGCCGAACTCGTTGACTCGATCCGCGCGCTCAAGAGGCTTTCGCAGGAGTACGGGCATATCCAAGAAGTCATCATCCAGAACTTCCGGGCGAAGCCAACAACAGCGATGGCGGGTGCTCCTGATCTCGATTTTCAGGCATACCTCGCAACCATCGCCACGGCCCGCGTGATGTTGGGGCCCAAAGTCCGAGTTCAAGCACCGCCGAACCTCACTCACAGCACTGAATTAGCAGGCCTGATCGCTGCCGGAATCGACGACTGGGGCGGGATTAGCCCCGTGACGGCAGACCATGTGAACCCGGATCGACCGTGGCCTCACCTTGACGTTATAGACGAAGTCACCGAGGCGGCGGGGTTCCGGTTGGTTCCCCGGCTCACGGCACACCCGGAATATGTGACTCGCCCGGCTTGGACGGACCCACATATTTCACGCCACGTCTTGGCGGTCGCCGATGTGGTCGGTTTGGTGAATCCGGATGCGCACCCAGTTGGTCTGCCATGGCAGACGCCGGATGCGGATTATGGCGGATTTGCCCAGGCGCAGGCTGGCGGACGGGTGGGTCTCGCGACGGAAATCGATGTCACTGGGCGTTCCAGCGATCGCCGTGGCGACTTCGATTCCGTCTACGGCGACTGGGGGCAGGTTGCTGATGCGGCGGCGGCAGCCCGACGATCGGATCTGCCCGGTGATGTCCTGGCCGGGCTTCGGCTCGCTGCTGACGATCCCGCCGCATTGGCAGACCCGCGTCACGAAGAGGCCGCAGTTGCACTCATGTCAGCAGAAGGTGAGGCGCTCGTTGAGCTCACGCGGCTTGCTGACGAAGTGCGTGCTGACGTGGTGGGTGACGTGGTCACGTACGTGGTGAACCGCAATCTCAACTTCACCAACGTGTGTTACACCGGCTGTCGCTTCTGTGCGTTCGCCCAGCGCAAGACTGATGCTGATGCGTTCACGCTGTCGCCCGGTGAGATTGGTGATCGAGTCGACGAGGCCTGGGCCGCCGGTGCCACTGAAATCTGCATGCAAGGCGGAATCCACCCCGACCTCCCGGGCACTGCGTACTTCGATCTGGCGAGGGCTGTGAAGAAGCGGCAACCGCAGATTCACCTGCACGCCTTCAGCCCGATGGAGGTGGTGAACGGGGCGACGCGCTCGGGGATGTCGGTTCGCGAATGGCTGCCGCAGGCACTCGCTGCGGGTCTTGATTCCATTCCTGGAACCGCAGCGGAGATTCTCGACGATGACATCCGCTGGATTCTGACAAAGGGGAAACTACCCACCGAGGCGTGGATCGATGTCGTCACCACGGCTCACGAAGTGGGACTGCCGAGCAGTTCGACGATGATGTACGGCCATGTCGATGCGCCGATTCACTGGGTGCGCCATCTTCGGGTCCTGCGCGACATCCAGCAACGCACCGGTGGCTTCACTGAATTTGTCGGACTGCCATTCGTCCACCACAATGCGCCGTTGTATCTCGCGGGGGTTGCCAGAGCCGGGTCAACCCGTCGCGAGGACCTGGCTGTGACCGCGATGGCTCGGTTGATGCTCCACGGGGCGATCGACAATATTCAGGTCTCGTGGGTCAAGCTCGGTCCGCAAGGCTGTGGTGAGCTTCTGGCGGCAGGGGCGAACGATCTCGGCGGTACTTTGATGGAGGAAACGATCTCGCGGATGGCGGGGTCGGAGTTCGGATCCTCAGTCGATCCCGACCAGCTTGCGGCTATCGCCAGCAGTGCTGGTCGGCCGGTGCGGCAGCGGACCACAACTTATGGGGATGTTTGGCCAGCAGAATCAGACATAAGCGGGCAAAAACGGACAAAAACTGCCCCTGGCAATCACTCTGCGCTGAAGTTACCTACTCCTAGCGTGTTCAGCGCACAACACAAATAGCCTCAGATCGTCCGTTCGGACCATCTGTAGTGGTGAAACGGGCCAATCGTCACCAGATATGGCATTCCGCTTGACGGGAAGTACCTTCCAGCCGTGTACTTACATCGTTGTTGTTCGGACTGCGGGGAAGTGGACCCGAGCGATGACACTCCAGTTAACCCCCCAGGAGGGAAATCGCGGTGGAAGACTTAGATCGACTCCCATTAGAGGATGCCGAAGAACTCGGCTGGCAAGAAAAGGCACTGTGTGCCGAGACCGATCCGGAGGCCTTCTTCCCGGAGAAGGGCGGATCTACTCGCGAAGCCAAGAAGGTGTGTATGGCGTGTGAGGTACGGGTTGAATGCCTCGACTACGCCCTTGAGAATGACGAACGCTTCGGGATCTGGGGCGGGTTGTCAGAGCGTGAACGCCGTCGCCTGAAGAAACTCACCGCTTAACCGCAGCTAAGACACACCGTCCAACGGTCGCCTTCCCCCTCCTACTAGCGACCAGCGGACGACCGCACGACAGCAACACATGCTCTTCCTTCCCCCCGCGTGAGGCCCGTACCGAATGGTGCGGGCCTTTTCGCATGTGTGGGGGCGACCACCGTCCCTCCTAGCGCATTGGAGCGAGACCAATCAACAACGCGTCGACCATGTCGGAATAGGTTTGAGCCGGGTCCTCGGTGAAGCTGATGCCAACGAGCTCGAGGCTGACGGCGCCGTGGATGGCGCTCCAGATCTGCTGGGCAACGGAGACCTCGTTGGTGCCGGCAAGTTGGTCTGCGTCCTGGCACGCTTGTACGAGCGCGACAAGCGCGCCGAATGATTCGTAGGCCTGTTCTACCGCTTCGTCAGATGGGTCGACCTCAGTGACGTGTTCGAACATCAGGCGATAGTGCTGGGGGGAATCCAGGGCGAATGCGCGATACGCGTCGGCAGCTGCCCGCAAGCGAGCGTGGGCCGTGGGGCCGCTGGCGGAGTTCACGCGATCCCGAAGTTCGTTGAATCCCTGGACGTAGAGCGCTTCGAGCAGACCGTGTTTGCCATCGAAGCGGTTGTAGACCCCCATCGGAGCAACGCCCGCCTCCGTGGCGACTGCCCGAACCGTCAGTCCGGCAGGGCCGTGCTCAACAAGCAACGCATTGGCCGCGTCGAGGAGGACCTGCTCAACGTCGCTGCTCTTGGTGCGCCTGCTCGTCGCTTTGTTCGGCTTTGGGGGTTGCGTCTTCACCATAGCTGTGTAGTATACCGTTCTATTAGTATGGAACATTGTTCTACAAGCCCAATCGGGACGTAGCCATCAGAAGGGCAAGACATGAATAGCACCCAGATATTGGTCGAGCCGGAAGCGGTCGAGGGAGGTGGAGCATCCAGGGACGGTGAATCGGCGGGACATCCTCGACGGTGGTGGGTGCTGGCCGTCCTGTGCCTGAGCCTGTTTCTAGTTGTCGTGGACAACACGATCGTCAACGTGGCACTTCCGACCCTCAGCGCGGATTTGGACGCTTCAACAACTCAGTTGCAGTGGATCGTCGATGCGTACACCCTGGTCTTTGCCTCGCTGCTCTTGGCCTTCGGTCATTTCGGGGATCGCTTCGGCCGTCGCGGAGCGCTGGCTTTGGGGCTGGTGCTCTTCGGTGCCACCTCCGCACTCGCGGCCTTTGCCACGAGCGCTGGCGCCCTAATCGGCGTTCGCGCATTAATGGGCGTTGGCGCAGCCTTGGTCTTCCCAGCTACTTTGGCGATCTTGATGAATGTGTTCACGGACAAGAAGCAGCGGGCGGCCGCGATCGGTATTTGGTCCGGCGCCACCGGAATGGCCGTAGCGGCGGGCCCAGTTGCCGGAGGCTTCTTACTCGAACACTTCTGGTGGGGTTCAGTGTTCCTCGTCAATGTCCCGATCGTCGTGCTCGCGGTTGTCGCGGTGATGGCCGTCGTGCCGACATCGAAGGATCCGAATTCGGGTCGCCTGGATTGGTTCGGTCTGGTGCTTTCAGTGGCGTCGATCGGATTGCTGGTGTGGTCCATCATCGAAGGCCCGCGCCTCGGTTGGACCTCACCGGCCATTGTTGTTGGCGGCGTGTCGGCAATCGCCTTGCTCGCCACCTTCATCTGGTGGGAACGCCGGGTGAGTCACCCATTGCTTGACGTCAGCCTCTTTGGCAACGCCCGTTTCAGTGCGGCCAGCGTGACCATCGCGACGGCCTTCTTCGGCCTGTTCGGATTCATTTTCATGATCACTCAGTACATGCAGCTGGTGTTGGGCTATAGCCCGCTTGAGGCCGGGCTTCGGACGGTTCCGTTCGCGGTCGCGACGGGTGTGTGTTCGCCGCTGTCGATCGCGCTGATGCACCGATTCGGGTCCAAGTTGGTTGTCTTTGGGGGCTTGGCCCTGATGTCGATTGGATTCGTCATGGCCTCGCGGTTGCAGGCGGACAGCTCGTACCTGTCCGACGTGCTGCCCTCGATGATCGTGATGGCATGCGGGCTGGGTTTGACCACGAGTCCGGCAACGGAGGCCATCATGGGTGCGCTGCCGGTCGACAAAGCTGGGGTTGGTTCGGCCGTCAATGACACTACCCGCGAACTCGGTGGAACTCTGGGCGTGGCAATCGTCGGATCGGTTTTCGCAAGTCTGTACGGCCCGCAACTCCTGGAGAAGCTGCAGGCGCTTGGACTGCCCACAAGTACGACCGATGCCGCGACGGAGTCAATGAGTGCAGCTCTGGCCGTTGCTGCCCAAGCTCCCGCTGAGCTAACGGCTGGCATCGTCGACGCGGCCAAGGATGCGTTCATGGTTGGGTTCACGCGGGGTTCGTTGGTTGCCGCCGGGGCAACAGCGCTCGGTGCCATAGTTGCGCTGCTCTTCCTGCCAGCCAGAGCTCGCGATGACCTCGTGACTGTTGAACCTCGGCATTGATTTCTCTTACAGTGCGTACTCTTGCCTCGGCCCGCACCGCTGTCGGTCGGGGGCAGAGTCAACGAGAATTGTGAGGATGCGCGCGATGGTCACGAGTGCGAGCATGCCGTCGGGCCCAGTGCCTCGACCCACTCGACGACGCCGTGACACTCACGGACGTGGGCTGCGGGGGACCCTGGCACCGGCAACCATGCCGGTATCGCGAAGTCGGGCGACGACGTTCGATGAGTTGGTTTTGTCTGCCGTAGAACGGATACAGCAGGCGTATCCCGAACTCGCTGACGTTGAGATTCGGGTTGAGGAAGTGCCGCTGCGTGAGCGTCGCGACGGATCACCGGATCCCGTCTCGCTGGGGCGCTTACACCCGGCAATCGCGGGACGACCGGCCGCGCTGATCGTTCATCGCAGGCCTATTGAGTTGCGGGCATCAGCGGGGACGCAGCGCGAGGACCTAGTCAACGACACCGTGACTGAACTCGTGGCGGAACTCTTCGGGCTGTCCCCAATTCAAGTCGATCCTGACTACGGGCGCGACGACCGCTAAACACGGGGGAGTGAAATGCGGGGGCAATGCTCGATAGTTGACGACCCGCGCAGTACGGTTCGCGGGTGAGTCGTCAGCGGGTTTGTTCGAAGCCATCCTGTGCCGGGCAGGCCGTTGCCACTCTGACCTACATCTACTCCGACTGCACTGCAGTCTTAGGTCCGTTGGCCACCTACGCGGAACCACATTGCTACGACCTGTGCCAGAAGCACAGTGAACGCCTGACAGCTCCGGTTGGTTGGGAAGTTGTGCGGCTGGAACCAGACCCTGACTCCCTCAAGCCATCCAGCGATGACATCGAGGCATTGGCCAATGCTGTTCGAGAGGCTGCACGTCCTCGAGAAGAGGCAGTTTCTGCGCCTGATGTTGCAGATCCCCCCAACACGGTCGAAGTTTCCCGCAAGGGACACCTGCGCGTACTGCGTTCGGTTGACCAACCATCGGAAGCTTCGACAACCCGTCTGCCCTAGGGTGTGATGATGCGGTCTCTCGACGATGTAATTAAGGCGTACGACGTTCGCGGTGTGGTTCCTGATCAATTCGACGCCGACCTAGCTCACGACATCGGTGCCGCCTTCGTGCGCGTTATCGGGGCGGCAGCTCGTGACGGTGGTCCCGGCGCGGTGGTCATAGGCCACGACATGCGGCCTTCCGGACCGGACTTGGTTGCGGCATTTGCTGATGGCGTCACGGAGCAAGGATGCGACGTTATTCGCATCGGGCTCTGTTCGACTGACGGGATGTATTTCGCGTCAGGCACGACGGGGTTGCCGGGGGCGATGTTCACTGCCAGCCACAATCCGGCGCAGTACAACGGCATCAAGCTTTGCCGGGCAGGTGCCTCGCCAGTTGGCCAAGACACGGGACTGGCCGCCATCAAACAGATGGTGATTGATGGTGTGCCGACCTTCGGCGGACCCTCGGGATATGTCCGCGATGAAGACATGCTGGTTCCGTATGCCGAGTACCTGCGCCACCTCGTTGGCATCGCAGATATCCGACCACTCAAAGTGGTCATCGATGCGGGCAATGGAATGGCTGGTTACACGGCACCGGCGGTTCTTGAATGGTTGCCACTACAGATCACCGAGCTCTTCTTCGAGCTTGACGGCAACTTTCCAAACCACGAGGCGAACCCGATCGATCCGGCAAACATGGTCGATACCCAGCGTGCCGTGCTTGAGACGGGCGCCGACATTGGTTTGGCGTTCGATGGTGACGCGGACCGATGTTTTGTTGTCGATGAGCGCGGCGAGATTGTGAATCCTTCGACGTTGACGGCGCTTATTGCCTCATTGGAACTTGCCAAGTCACCCGGTGCTCCAGTCATCCACAACCTCATCACCAGCCGCGCAGTTCCCGAGGTGATTCGGGAGAACGGTGGCACGCCGGTTCGAACTCGGGTCGGGCACTCATTCATCAAGGCCACCATGGCGGAAACGGGTGCGGTGTTCGGCGGTGAACATTCCGGCCACTTCTACTTCCGGGACTTCTGGCGGGCGGACTCCGGCATGCTGGCCGCACTACACGTCCTGAGCTACCTCGGCCACACGCCCCCTGGAACGAAGCTGTCGGACCTGCTGAGTCAATTTGCCCGATACTCACTCAGTGGCGAACTGAACACCACCGTCGCTGATGCCCAGGCGTCAATCGCTGCGGTGCGCGCTGAATTTGAAGGCAAACCTGGGATCACAATCGACACCCTCGACGGAATGACAGTCGAGTCCCAGGACTGGTGGTTCAATCTCCGGCCATCCAACACCGAGCCGCTGTTGCGGCTCAATGTCGAGGCCGAAGATCCGCAGCAGATGCAAGATGTTCGTGACGAAGTCCTCGCCATGATTAAGGCACTTGGTTAGCTTCTAACCGCTTGACGCGTAGGGTGGCCCACATGGCTTCTCTTGACGCGAAACTCGTCGAAATCCTCGCCTGCCCGGCAGAGCACCATGCGCCCGTGGAACAACGCGGTGACGTGTTGGTGTGCACCGAGTGTGGGTTGCAGTTTCCGATTCGGGACGGCATCCCTGTGATGCTGCTCGACGAGGCGTTGCCGAGCGCCAATGGAGCTTGATGACGCGCTGCTCGACGATGTAGATGCCCTCATGGCGGCCGACACCCGTCAGTTGCTGCCGATGACGGCCAGCGCGGGGGCAAGCATCCGCGCGGCAGCATCGCTAGTCACGCCAGAGGCGATTGCCCGAGTGGTTGACGATGGCCGCCCGCATGCAGTGGTCGTTGTCGGTGGCGGTGGATCACGTGCTGCGGGCGACATCCTTGCCGCGGTCGCTGGTTCTGGGTCTCCCGTACCTGTGATGACGTTCGGCGGACCTTCGCTCCCAGGGTGGGTGGGTCCGACTGACTTGGTGGTTGCTGTTTCTGGCTCGGGGCGTACCCCGGAGACCCTCGAGGTTGCGGCCGAAGCTGCTCGCCGGGGTTGCCGACTCCTCGTCGTCTCACCTGATCGCACTCCGCTGTCGTATCTGGCGGATCAGACTCGAGGTGCTGTCAGTGTCGGAGTCGGAATCCCAACGGTTGCCGGAACCTGGCGCGCACGGACTTTGATGTGGAGTCTGGCGACCCCGTTGGTGCTGGTGGCCGGCGGACTTGGGCTGGTGGAGCACGCGAACGAGGCCGTGGCTGCCGCCGCCGACGCACTCGATGAAGTCGCGGATACCTGCTCACCACTTCGCGATTCAGTGGTCAACGAAGCAAAACGGATGGCCGTGGATGTTGCGCTTTCGCTGCCGATGTTGTGGGGCACTGGCGATGTTGGGGCAATCGCAGTCAAACGATTCGCACGTCAACTTGCCGAGAATTCCGGACTACCAGCCGTCGTCGGCACGCTTCCGGAAGCGGCACGTACTCAGTCGGTGTTGCTCGCTGGCCCTCGTGCGGGACAAGCCGACGTCGACGACATCTTCCGAGATCGGGTCGAACAGCCGGAGGCCGCGACAAAGCTGCGGCTGATCATGTTGAGGGATTCTGGTGAGCATCCCGAAACTGCAGCACTGGCCGTGGCGGCGGTTGATCTTGCCGAAAGTCGGGGCGTCCCGGTCAATGTGATCACCGCCGAAGGCACCCATGCGCTCACTCGACTTGCCTCGTTGGTCGGGGTCTGCGACTTTTCCAGTATCTATGCCGGACTGGCGTTGGGCCTCGACCCGATGTCAGCGGCAAACGAGCTAGACGGTCGAGTCAGGTAGTTCCTGCTTCGCCGGTTATCTCGATGGTCGAGGACGACGAGGAGAGCGCGTGCACCGAATCGCTGGTTACTTGCAGAACTACGCATGGGGAATTCCTGGAGGCCTGGCGGCTTGGCGAGGTGGCTCTGACGAGGCTGTGCCCGCGGGCACCACGCCTGCGCCGGAGGCCGAACTTTGGTACGGCGCCCACGTCAACGGGCCATCGCCGTTGGCGAGCGGCTCCGGTTCGCTCACTGACCTAGTGACTGCGCAGGACGCACCTGTGTTGGTCAAGTTACTGGCAGCCGCTCGACCGCTGTCGATTCAGATTCATCCGCCGAGCGATCAAGCCGCCCGCAACTTCGCTGCGCAGGAGGCCGATCCGTCGTTGCCGAAGTTGCTTGCAGACGGCTTGGCGAAGACCGAAATGCTCATTGCGGTGCGCCCATTCTCGGTGTTGCAGGGAATGCGCGATCCGAAGCTTGCCGCCGCGATTCTGCGCAAGGTGGGCGGCTCAGCGCAAGGCGGAGCCGACCTTCTTGATGCTGGTGACCCGAAGGGCGCAATCCGCCTGTTATTGGCAGTCGATCCGGCAGAGCTCAGTGAATTGACTCCGAAGGTTGCTGCTGCCGCCGCGGCGGCAGGTCTGGGGACGGCGGGCGTCGAAGCGTTGGCGACCGTCGCTGGCAATTACCCGGGAGATGCCGGAGTGCTCGTCGCCGTGCTGATGGATCAACGCGTTCTTGCTGAAGGCGATGCGGTTTACGTTCCTGCTGGGGTTGTCCACGCTTACGTCAGCGGCACGGGTGTCGAGGTGATGACCGCAAGCGACAACGTTCTTCGCCTCGGGCTCACGCCGAAGACCATTGCGGTGGATGAGGCACTCGATGCACTTGATCCAAGCCTGACTCCGCAGCCAATGTCGGGGGAGCCGACGCCTCTGCCATCTGGCGGGACCCATCGCCACTACGCGCCAGCGGGTGCGCCCTTCATTGTCGATTGGATCGGCGATGGTTCGTTCACGGCCATCGCTGGTGACTACCGGCTCGTGCTGGCTGTCAGTAGCTCTGTGACTGTCGCGACGGGCGGAACTGAAATCGTCCTCTCCCAAGGCCAGGCCGCCGCGGTCTTGGCAGATGAGGGCGATGTACTGGTAACCACCACCGGCGCGGCAGTTATTGCTCGCTCCGCAGCCCAATAGGGTGGCTCGCACGACATTCGACAGAGAGTTGACCCTGTGAGTACTGAAGGCGGAGTCAAGGCGGTCATTGCGGCGCTATGCGCCAATATTGGTATCGCTATCGCCAAGTTCGTGGCGTTCTTCTTCACCGGTTCAAGCTCGATGCTTTCTGAAGCGATCCACTCAGTGGCGGATTCGTTCAACCAGGTTTTGCTCCTGATTGGTGGGCACCGCGCCAAACGAGAAGCGACGTCGAAGCACCAGTTCGGTTACGGGCGTACCAGGTACGTCTATGGATTCGTCGTCTCCGTCATCCTGTTCCTC
>DMNR01000256.1:0-315 GCA_003452655.1 Actinomycetota bacterium
GACAATTGCCAACGACTGGGCCGCAATATCGCGGCGCTCTACGAGGGACATGGCCTCGACATGCATCTGTCCGCGACCATGGCATTCCCGCCGGTTGAGATTGGCGAACTCGACCTGACAGCACTGCAACGTGCAGCGCTGTCGACGCTGCGGCGGGCGTCAATCGGTGCAGTCCTACGCACGGTCCTGCACGAACTCGCGGCGAAGTCCTTGTCGAAGACTCCGAACACTCAGGTTTTCAACATGACCGGCCAGCCAGCTATGAACGTTCCCCTGTGGTGGAACGACGCTGGACTGCCGATCGGCGTGCAGATC
>DMNR01000256.1:374-7382 GCA_003452655.1 Actinomycetota bacterium
GACGGCATGCCGATCGGCGTGCAGATCGCGGGCAAGTTCGGCGATGAGAAGCGAATGCTGCGACTGGCCGCGCAATTGGAGTTGGCGCGTCCCTGGGCAGACAAGATTCCAACCCTCGCACTGGTGTAGAGCGCGAACTCGACTTCTCGAACTTGGCTTAGGTCACGTCCAGTTTGGTGAAGATCAGGTCCTTGATCTCGTGGTCGGCGGACAGACCCTTTCTCTCAAAGCGTGTCACCGGACGCCAGTCGGGACGGGGGGCGAACTCGTCGTAGTTGTTGCGCAATCCGGGTTCACTTTCAAGCACTTCAAGCATCTGGTCTGCGTAGTTGCGCCAGTCAGTGGCGCAATGCAAGGTTCCCCCCGAAACAAGTCGGCTGGTCGCAAGGCCCACAAATTCAGGGCGGATCAACCGGCGTTTGTGTTGGCGTTGCTTCGGCCACGGGTCCGGGAAGTAGATACGTATTCCGCGCAGCGCGCCGGGCGGCACGTGTTCGCTCAGCAGCGTCACCGCATCACATTCAGCGACCCGCACGTTCTTCAGGCCGCGACGATCAACATCACGCAGGAGGACACCAAGACCGGGCGTGTGGACGTCGACGGCGAGGATTGTCGTCAATGGGTCCGCCGCGGCCATCGCCACAGTGGCATCGCCCATCCCGCAGCCGATTTCTAAGACGACAGGGTCAGAGGGTGGGAATGTCTGCCGGAAGTCGAAGTTTTCATCGATGTCTACGCCCCACGTTGGCCAAAGGCGCTCTAGGGCTGCAGCGGCACTCGGCCGGATCCGACTCCGGCGCGCGTGGAACGAGCGGATGGGGCGAACGCTCTCGATTCCAACGTCGACGGGCTGAGTGGCTGGCACCGCTGAAGGGTACGCAACTGGCGTAGCTCTGCCCACAGGCGGCTAGGCCGACACCGAGAACTTGGAAATTACCTCGTTCGGCAGCGACAGCACTGCCAGTGAGCGCCACACTTCGTAACTCTGCTTCGACAACCGACCACTTGTGTACGGGAGCCCATATTCCTCGCAGATCGCTCTGACCGCAGGCGCGATTTCGGCGTAGCGATTGCTGGGAAGGTCCGGGAACAGGTGGTGTTCGATCTGGTGGCTGAGGTTTCCACTCATGATGTGGAACAGTTCGCTGCCTTCAATATTCGCCGACCCCATAAGTTGGCGTATGTACCACTCACCTTGGGTCTCGCCCTCGATCTCCTCTTCGGTGAAGTACTCCACGTTGTCTGGGAAGTGACCACAGAAGATGATCGTGTGCGTCCACAGATTGCGCAGGATGTTCGCCGTGAAGTTGGCCGTCAGGGTCGTGGGTGCACTGATGCCGGACAGCAGCGGAAATGCCACGTAGTCCTTGAACATCTGCGGCTTGACCTTCGTCCATACCTTTTTGAGCGCGCGGAGGCGTGGATGACCCTGCGCATCCAGGTCCTTCTCGGCTTCCATTGTCGCGTCATACATTGCGATGCCGTACTCAAAGAAGAGCGCGATCAGCACATTGAGACCAACTTGACCAAGGTGTTCTGGTTTCCATTCCTGGTCTGAAGTGACTCGCAGGCGCCCATAGCCAACGTCCTTGTCTTTTCCGATCACGTTGGTCCACATGTGATGCATGTCGTTGTGGGACTTCTTCCAATCGTCGGAACTAATCGCGCTGTCCCACTCCCACGTCGTCGAATGAATCTCCGGGTCACGCATCCAATCCCATTGACCATGCATGATGTTGTGACCAAGCTCCATGTTCTCCAGAATCTTGGCGATCGACAGCATGGCGGTTCCGGCGATCCAAGCCGGAGGAAAGATCGATGCCATCAGGGTTGCTCGAGCGGAGAGTTCAAGCGCTCGGTGAACCCTGATGATCCGGTGGATATAGGCCGCGTCATCTTCGCCCAAGTCGGTGCGGATTGATTCACGAATGGCGTCAAGACGCCGCCCGATCTCTTCGACGTCAGCGTCGCTGAGATCGGCTGTCACAAGTTTCAGGTGCGCAGCCACCTGCGGTGTTCGATAGTCGAAGTCCTGAGTTGATGCAGTCATGTCGTGCCCCCCATAGCGAATGTTGATCGAGTGGATGAAGTGGATGTCAGACGTCGAGTTCGACGTCGCAAGCAGCGGCGTTCACGCAAGTTTGAACCATGTCCCCGGGCTCGCCATGCAATTCACCAGTTCGCAGGTCGCGCAGTTTGCCGGCCTTGAGAGGAACGACGCAGGTATGACAGATTCCTGCGCGGCAACCGCTAGGCATGAGGACGTCTGCATCTTCTCCGGCCTGAAGTAGGGAAGTGGTGGCAGTCGCGGCCTTCGTTCGTTGCGACTTTGTGAAGCTGATCGTTCCGCCTTTGCCGTTGATCTTGGCGAGCCGGGTTTGGAATTGTTCTGTATGTAGTCGGTCAAGTGCGTCGTGTGAACGCCAGATCGAATCGACCTGCGTGAGCAATCCGGGTGGCCCGCAGACGTAGGTTTGCGCCGATTGCCAGTCAGGAACTTCCCGTTGCAATGCCGCTCGATCGAAGTGCCCGAGCGCGGCTGATGGCCAGAGAATGAGCTCGAACCAGTCGTGATCCTCGGACAGAGCGACGAGTTCAGAACGATGGATCATTTCCTGGGTCGTTCGTGCGCCCAGGACGAAGGTGACCCGCGTTCGGTGCCCGGTCTGTGCGAGCGTGCGAACCATCGACAGCAGGGGAGTAACGCCGCTACCCGCCGCGATCATGACGAGGTGGTGCGGCAGTTCGAAGGGAAGCGTGAACTCCCCGCTTGGCGGTTCGAGGTGGACGATGTCGCCGACTGTCGCGCGATGCACCAGATGGTCGGATACCCCACCCTCGCCTGTTGCCTTGACCGTGATCGTCAGCTCGCGGCTGGGCACGCCAGTGGCCGCGGAAGTGATCGAGAAGCTGCGCACATGGCGTACTCCGTTGAGGTCGATCCCGACCCGAATGTGCTGACCGCATGTGAATGGGGGCAGTGCGCGCACCGTCTGTAGTTGCAGGGTGCGGACTCCGGGCATTTCCTCGGTTACTTGGCTGACCCGGGCGCGGTAAGAGTCGAATGTCAGCAGGGGATTGAAGAGCGTTAGATAGTCATCGGGAAGCAGCGGGGTCGTCAGCCGCTTGGCCAGGGTCACGATCCTTGTCATGCGACTACTGTACATAACTTACGGCTCCGTAACCTACGTTGACGTAGATATTTCTCTAAATCACTCGTTCGTGTCGCATCGCGTATCCGATTGCTGAGATCTGCTGCCCTATTTCTTCAGCAGTGTGGTGAGGGTGACCGGAGTCAGGCCCTTCGCTTTCAGGCCTGGGATGAGGACCTTGAGAATCCCTGCGGTAACCGGGGCGTTCGGTGCACCGTTGAGGTGCATGAGCAGGATCGACCCTGGCTTGACCTGCTTGAGCATTGCCTGTGCAACGGCGCTTGGGTTTGTGGCGAATGCGTCGGTCGTCGAGACATCGGTATTTACCAGTTGCAGACCCTCGGTCGCCATCAACTTCACGTCAGAGTGGTTCTGGCACAGGCCCGGCATCCGCACGAAGCTCACTGGCTTGCCGGTGACTCGGGTAATTGCCTGATTGGTTTGCTGAAGGCTCTCGCGTTTCACTTGATCGGATCCGACGTAGGGAAGTCCGTAGCACGTCTTGGTCCAAGCGTCGTGGTTCCACGTGTGGTTCCCCAGTTCGAAATTGGGGTTGGCGGCTAGTTTCGCCAGATCCTTCCCATAGGTCGTTGCCCACATGCCTGTGGCGAAGATGGTCGCGGCAGTATTCGTTGAGGTGAGGACATCGATCGCCGCCTGGTTCACCTGCTTCCGGTACGTGCCTGAAGCCACGTGTGCCTGTGCCGATGGTGAGTAGTCAGCATCAAGAGTGATCGCGACCGCGTTGACGTTGCGAGGCCCGTTCCGAATTGCGCGTGCCTTGACTGGCGTGGCAACCCCGGTCGTTGCGGTGGGGGTTCCCGGCGACTCTGTGGGGGTTCCTTGGCCCTGACCCGAGCATCCTGCGCTCAGCGTCACAGTGAGGGCAAGGACACCCGCGCCACTCCATTTCACTGTTCGATCATAGGCGAGTCGCTCCCGGATCGTGACGATGTTCGAGCGCTACCGTCCAGGGATGACTAGCGCACAAATTGACCCCTGGTCCCGCCGCTACTACCCCCGCGAGGGTGACGGCGTGGGTTTCGACAGGGTCGTCTTCTTCTCAGATGCCGTATTTGCGATCGCGATCACACTGATGGCCGTTGAGATTGGCGTGCCGGAGGCCGAGGAAGCTGACTCCGCGCATGCGCTGTGGTCCGCACTCGCCGAGAAAGGGCCGGCGATCGGCGCATTTGTGGTGGCGTTTGCGTGGGTTGCCGTCTATTGGCGCGCCAATCACCGATTTACGACTGCGTTGGCACGAATGAGTTCCCGGTATATCGCATTTCTGCTGCTCTATTTGGGTCTGGTGGCATTGTTGCCCGTGCCCGCCGGCATGCTCGGTGAATACTGGTCGAACCCGGTCGCAATTGTGGTGTTCGCTATTTATGGCGCGTTGATGAGCTCCATGGAGGTGGTTCTGTTCATCGTCGCGGACCGCGACGACATGTTCCTTGCCCCGATGACCAGTCAGTTCCGAAGGTGGATGATTGTCGGTTCGTTGACTCCGGTTGTGGCATTCCTCGCTGCGATCCCGCTGGCGTTCATCTCGACCCTCGCCGCGATCGCCGCATACCTAGTGGTCGCAGTGCTCTTGGGAATTCTCGTGAACAAGGTTCTCGGGCCAACGAGCGGATAGTTAGCCAAGGCAAGGTGCGGGACGCAGTGTGGGTGTGGGCGTCGGTGGACAGGCTCCGGGGCTCATGTTGCGGTAGAACTAGCGCATGACTGAGCCGACGCAGACCGGGCAACGGTCGAGTTTTCGTCGTCGGCTTCGCGCGAAGGTTTTGAAACGAGTCGAAGGCGCTCGAAAGAAGTCTGCGCTAGTCGATCACCTGGTCCGCGCGGAACTGCGCTTCCGGCAGGATCAGGTCTTGTACTTGGCGCTGGTCGTGACGTACCGCGCACTCTTCCTTTCCATCGTCTTGATGTTGGCCTTCCTCTACGTGCTCGGACTCGTCACCAGCGTCCTTCCAGGGACGAACGAGATCGTCATCCCGATTCTCTCGCTGCCAACGGACCAAGACCTCGGTGCAATCGTGAATCAGACTTTCACGCGGTCCAGCGGTGCGGTAATGGATGTCCTTGGCGTTGCGACTTTGCTGTTCTCCGCGACCTACACCGCCAAGGCAATGCGGCAGGGAACTGAGAACATCTTGCGCGCAGATCGCGCGCGCAGGATTCGGACGTTCGACCCCCGCAATCTGGCGGTCGGTGTCTTTTTGGCCGCGATAGTCCTGCTGTCGTGGCTGCTAGTTCTCTCGACCGCGATCCGTAGAGCGGCCGTCGCAGAGATCATCGGGCTATCAAGCCCAACTGCGGTAAACGTGGCTAAGGGCGTCATTATCGTTACCGCCTGGCTACTCATCGCGGCTGTGGTGTTCGCGGCTCTGCGGATCGCGGACAAGGAACACCGCACCCAGACAATCGCTCTGGGATCCGCGGTCTTTGCCGCATTTGTTGTTGCTGCGAACTTCGTGTTGATCTATTCATACATTGCCGCACTTGTCGATCCCGACACCTCCGGCAGTGTCGTGGTGGTGCTGACGATTCTTGCGTGGGTGAATATCGTGGTCCGGGGGTTGTTCTACACACAATGTTGGATAGCCGAGTCGGCGCCAAGGCGCGAGCGTGACCAAGACTCATCTACCGCACCGCCGACCGGGTTGGTCGCGTAACAGGTCAACGGAACACAATTGCGGCATTCTGGTCGTCGTGACCGATCCTGGCGCGGAGTCCGACGCCAAAGCGACCATGGCAGCTGAACCGCCCACGTTGGACACGAAGAAGACCGTGGCAATGGCCATCGTTGGAATCGTCACCCTCGTCTTGATCTTCTGGAAGGTCATTCCGAGGATCGGTTCCTATGATGACGCCTGGATTGCAATTCAAGGCATGACCGTGCGTGGGATCGTGAGCATCGTCGTCGCGGTCATCGTCTACAACATCGCCTACGGCTTCCCTTTCATGGTGGCGACCCCTGGACTCAGTTACCGGCGCTCGTTTCAGTTGAATCAAGCAGAGTTTGCGATCGGAAATGGTGTTCCCGCGGGGAGTGCCTTCGGCCTCGCCCTCGAATACGCAATGCTCGCCTCCTACCGCGTCAAGGCTGTGGTTGCTACGGCAGCCATCGGCGCAGTCGGAGTCTGGAATGTATTCATCAGCCTCGGGTTGCCGGTGCTCGGTGTGATCGCGATCTTCTTCTCCGGGCGAGTGGAGTCAGGCGGCTACATCTGGGCCGGCGTCATCGGACTGGTCGTTCTAGTCGTCATGGTGGTGGTCTTTGGCCTGATCATCCGTAGTGAGAAGACCGCAGCGGCAATCGGACGGTTTGGTAACAGGACTGTTGGGTTCGTTGTGGAGAAGATCAAGAAGCGCGATAGGCCCGACTTCGTCCCGGCCATTCTCAGCTTCCGCGGTAGCGTCGCAGACCTAGTGCGGGAGCGTTGGCGCAGTATCACCGTGGCAGAACTAGCAGTCGCGCTCACGCAATTCCTGATCCTCTACACAGCGTTGCGTGGAGTGGAGGGCCCGACCGAATCGACCCCGATCCTGGCGGCGTTCGGAGCCTTCGCGGTGGCTCAAATCGGCATGATGATCCCGCTCACGCCAGGGGGATTGGGGACTGTCGATGCGATCATTATTGGGTTGCTGACGGCGATGGGTGTGAGCAGCGGAACCGCGACTGCAGCTGATCTCGTGTGGCGTGCGTCGTCCTATGTTCCGCAGATCATTATTGGTGTCATTTGCCTCGTGACGTGGTTCCGCAAGGCTGCGCATCAGTTCGCGACTTCTGGTTCGCCGACGCCGCAGGATACCTAGGTGTCGGTGGCGGCCGCGAAGTATCGCAGGAGGA
>DMNR01000379.1 GCA_003452655.1 Actinomycetota bacterium
AGATGTGTATAAGAGACAGGACATGGAGCGCCTGTTCCACGGCATCCCGCTCGCTGATGTCACCACCTCGATGACCATCAACGGACCGGCCGTGCCGATCTTCTGCATGATGGTCGTGTCGGCACAGCGCCAGGGGTTCGAGCCGAGTCAGCTTGACGGCACCCTTCAGACCGACATCTTCAAGGAGTACATCGCGCAGAAGGAGTGGATCTTCCCGCCAGAGCCGCACCTCCGTCTCATCGGCGACCTCATGGAATACACCGACGAAAACATGCCGCGCTACAAGCCGCTGTCGGTATCGGGCTACCACATTCGCGAGGCCGGAGCTACTGCCGCACAAGAGCTCGCATTCACGCTGGCAGACGGCTTCGGATATGTCGAGCTTGGCCTCTCCCGTGGCCTGGACGTTAACAAGTTCGCGCCTGGGCTTTCGTTCTTCTTCGATGCTCACTTGGACTTCTTCGAGGAAATCGCCAAGTTCCGCGCGGCCCGCAGGATTTGGGCGCGATGGATGCGCGACGTCTACGGTGCAACGAGCGAGAAGGCCCAATGGCTGCGATTCCACACCCAGACCGCTGGGGTGTCGTTGACTGCTGCCCAACCTGACAACAACGTTGTTCGCACCGCCGTTGAAGCGCTTGCCGGTGTCTTGGGTGGAACCAACTCGCTGCACACGAATGCCCTCGATGAGGTGCTCGCACTCCCAAGTGAGAAAGCAGCGCAGATCGCACTGCGTACTCAACAGGTCATCATGGAAGAGACGGGTGTCACCAACGTCGCCGACCCACTCGGTGGGTCCTGGTACGTCGAGGCGCTCACGGACAAGATCGAGGCAGAGGCCGAGGCGATCTTCCAACGAATTCTGGATCTTGGTGGCAACAACACCGACCATCCGATCGGACCGATGACGGCTGGCCTGTTGCGCGGTATTGACGACGGCTGGTTCAGTTCTGAGATTGCCGATTCCGCGTTCACCTACCAAATCGCTCTTGAGAAGGGCGAGAAGAAACAGGTCGGGGTGACGATTCACACCGACGCGACAGATGAGCCGTTGGAGATCCTGCGGATTTCGCATGAGGTCGAGCGGGCACAGACCGAGGTCCTGGCGAACCGTCGGCTTAATCGCGATTCGCAAGCTTTGGAGTCCACGCTTACTGCACTGCGAACGGCAGCCCGAGGCACCGACAACCTCGTGCCGTACATGCTCGAGGCGGTGCGGGCCGAGGCTACCCTCGGTGAAATCTGTGGGGTATTGCGCGAAGAGTGGGGCGAATACCGCGAACCCGCGAGGGTCTGACCCGCCTGGACTAACGCGCGGGTCAGAAGCTGAGCATGTGCTGTGGTCGGGCCCGATACTCGCTGACATGAGTTCTGTCAGTCGGCGGCACTTCGGGATCATCTGTCCTTATGCCCCTGGGCATGTCCTACCGATGATCGAAGTTGCGCGCGAGCTTCGTGACCGCGGAAATCGCGTCACTTTCTACATCTTCGGCGATCCTGGGCCAGGGATCGAAGCGGCAGGCTTTCAGGTGCGGCAGCTTGCCGATGAAATGACACCACCGGACACTCAGGTGAAGTTCGGACAAGCGGCGGGTGCATCGAGCGGGACGGATGTATTGCGAACGCACGCGAAGTACACGGCCGTGATCTCTGAGGCGATTCTTCGCAACGCGCCGCAGCTGGTTCAAGATGATCAAGTTGAGGCGTTGCTCATCGATCAAGTAACGCTTGCCGGATCGACCGTCGCCGATCTCACCGGCATCCCGTACATCACGATCTGCAACGCATTGATGATCGATCCCGACCCTTCGCTTCCTCCGTACTTCCTGTCGAAACGGATCGACTTCAGTGAGGCTGCCGAGGCGGACAACGCTGCCGCCTGGCAGTTTCTGGACGACTGCTACGAACCAGTTGTGGCCAGCCTCAATACCTTTCGGGTCCCTGCGGATTTGGCTCCATTCGAGAAATTCTCGGACGGTTGGTCACCCTTGCTCCAAATCACCCAAGAGGTTCGAGGATTGGAGCCGCGTACGCATCTTCCGGAGCACCTGGAATATGTGGGCCCGTTGTTGAAACGTGCTGGCGACGACACCGACTTTCCATGGGGGCTCCTCGATGGTCGCCCGCTGGCTTACGTCTCGATGGGAACAATGCAGAATCGTGCGGCCGATCGTTATCGAACGATCGCCGAAGGCTGTGCCGGAACCGGATTGCAGTTGGTGATCACCACCGGGCGAGGTTTGGACCCAGCTGAGCTCGGTGACCTGCCGGGCGACCCAGTCGTCGTTCCATTCGCTCCTCAGACTCAGTTGTTGGAACGCTGCGAACTGGCGATAACCAGTGGCGGGCTCAACGGTGTCATGGAGGCGCTGCACCATGGCAAGCCGATGTTAGTGACGCCTATCGCCTGGGAGCAGCCGGGAATCGCGGCACGTGTGGAATTCAGTGGAGCAGGACGAATGATCGCGACGGACGAGCTGACTGCTGACGCGGTTCGCGAGGCGGTCGTTGATCTGCTCACCAACCCGAATTACCGGGAAGCAGCGGCGAAGGTCGCCGCTGAGATCGATCAAAGCCCCGGCGCCCGTGGTCTCGCAGAGCTCGTTGAGCAGGCACTTTCGGGTGAGGCAATAAGCGCCTGAGTGTGTGCTGTACCCAACTGGCAGAATGACGGCTATGAGTTCGCAGGTTCCACCAGCCCGCCGCGGTCCAATTCCTCCGAGTGCTGCCCCAGTACGTGGTGCTGTCGATCTGGCCGCCTTGGCTCAGGCGCGCGAGCAACAGCGGCAGGCCCAAGAACGCGCCGAACAACTTGCGGCGGATCCTGAGTCCGCCACGAGCGGTCCGTTGGTATTCGACGCCACCACCGCGAACTTTCAGGCCGAGGTGATCGACAGGTCATTCCTCGTCCCCGTTGTGGTGGATCTTTGGGCGACATGGTGTGGGCCCTGCAAACAACTGTCGCCGGTCCTCGAGAAGCTGGTCAACGACGACGGCGGAACCTGGGTGCTTGCGAAGGTCGACGTCGACGCGGAGCAGGCGATTGCCCAGGCATTCCAGGTGCAGTCGATCCCCTCGGTGATCGCGATCATTAAGGGTCAGCCGGTTCCGCTGTTCCAAGGTGCGATGCCGGAGCCCCAGTTGCGCCAGGTGATGGATGAATTGATCAAAGTCGCTGCCGAGAACGGGGTCGCCGCATCTACTGGTGCCGTAGGCGACACCGAATCGCCTGAAGGCGCGGTTGCCCAGGAGGAAGAAGACACTCGGTTCGATGCGGCCTTCGACGCGTTCGAGGTCGGCGACTGGGACGCCGCCGA
>DMNR01000029.1 GCA_003452655.1 Actinomycetota bacterium
CCCGATATCGACGCTCCATGTCGCTGGCGCACCCTCGGGCGAAATCCATCACTGCTTGGTCGCCGCCGACCTCAGCAATGTGGCGAAGTGCAGCGATCGCGAGGTCGTCGTACGCCTGATCAAAAGCGCTGCGTCCGGCAGCGGTCAGAGTGAACAGCTTCGCCGGACGTCCACGGCCACGAGGCTTCGTCGGACCGAAAGGGGCGGTTTCGCTTGCCTCAGCGAAGCCTGCCTCAACCAACGAATCCAAATGCCGACGCACTGCAGTCCCCGTGAGACCGAGAGAAAATGCCAGCGAACTTGCCGTGGTTGGTCCGGATTCAAGAAGGACTCGAGCAACGCGAGCGGGTGCCCCGGTTAGGGCACGGGGGCTTGCGTCGGATTTCACAACCTCATTGTGTCCTATTTCGGTTCGCGGCGACACCCCCACCCCGAGAGACGCTCTTCACGTTTGTTCGCAGGCCTATGCGGCACCCGACACAGCGAGCCACTGAAAGAACATCTGAGCCGTCAGTGCCGGATGCTCCATCTGGGCGCAGTGACCACAATCGGGCAAAATCGTGGCTCGGCCGTTCTTGAAGACTCCCGCGGCACGCGGTGCCAACTCGACGGGAACGAGCTGGTCCTGCGTCCCGAAGATTGCAAACGTTGGCGCCTCGACGTGTCGAGCCAAGCGCCAAATGCTCTTCCCCTTCTCCAGAGCGGCCGCATCGAACAACGCACGTGCAGATGCAGCGGCGATGTCCGAGTTGTACGGCAGTGCCATCCGACGCTGAATCTCGACGATAACCGCATCTCGGCGCGAGGGCGGAAGTCGCTTCGGATCCGCGTAACACAACGCCATCAGCTCGTCGGCCTGCTGTTCGGCAAATGCCTGCGCTCCGAGCTTCTCGGATTTGCGTTTGGCAGTCGCGATCTTGATCGCCTTCGGGGCGTGTGCCTTGACCATCACGGCGCGAGTCAGCATCGCCGGGCTGATCAGCGTCAAGGATTTGACGAGCTCAGGGTGGCGAGCCGCAACTGCCACCGCGGTGATGCCGCCCAGAGAGTTACCAAACAGGTGGACAGGCTTGCCACCTTCGGCCTTCAACAGTTGCACGACGGCCTTGGCATTGCGGCCAACGCCGTACTTATTGTCCGGGGTCGGATCGCTGAACCCGTATCCGGGCAAGTCCAGAGCGATCCCAGGAAAGGTTGGTTCGAGCAGGTACATCAAGTCGGTCCAGTTCGTTGAACTACCGCCCATCCCATGGACGTAGACCGCGCGCGTTGCCTGGGGATCCACGATCGGGGTCCGGCGAACAAAGGTTGAACCCTCCAGCTGCCCCGGAAACAGCGGGACCTGCTGCTCGTCGCGCTGCGGGAGTGGCCGCATGGGCGGCACCAGTGCGGCGAAATCAGGACGGTAGGAAGTGACCAACGATTCAGCTTGGGACGTCATGACGTCAGTATTGCCAGTCGCGACGACCCAAGCTCACCGAAGTAATCAGGATCGGCTAGCCGAACCAAGAGCAGCGACAACCTGGTCAACGCGCTCGTTGACAGATCCCTGCACCTTGAGCACATCGAGGTGCTCGCTGGCCACCACGTCGGCGATCACTCGATGAACTCGCTCGCGCTCATGTGGACCGTCCCGCTGATCTCCGTCTGCCTGCCACGGCAGGTCGATGTCACACCAGATGGTCAGCGCATAGCGGAACTGATGTTCCACCGCCTCGTCCAGCAAGGATCGGTCGTCGAAGTACGCGATGCTGTAGATCGCAGTCATGAGCGCAGCTGGGTCGCCGATCACCCAAGACTTCCCAGCCGATCTCGCAGTCTGCTCTGCCAAGGCCTCGGCGGCGACTTGCGCCTTAAAGATCCCGGCTTGTTCCTGTTCGGCCGGGGTCCGGCCGTGTTCATCAACGAAGAGGCGCAGCTGTTCGACGACGAAGACACCATCAAGAGTTGCTGCGAGTTCAGTTGCCAAGGTCGACTTGCCCGAACACTCGCCGCCGATCAACGAGATCACTTGCACCGGCGCAGCAGGTGTCTTCGGGACGCTCAACCCTGAACCTCTACGGCATCAACGACCTCAGTAGTCGAGGAGTTGGCAGCGGGCTTGCGGCTCCACTGCCACCAGCCCCAGACGGCCAGCAACAACAAAACGAAGTAGAGCAGTCCGGTGAAATACAGCTGTTGCTGCGCGTAGTGGTACGTGCCGACGACATTGACGATGACCCACGCCGCCCATGCCTCGACGTATCCGCGCACCATCAATACCTGCGCGGCGACGGAACCGACGAGGACAAACGCGTCAAGCAGTGTCGCTGCCGCACCGATGGAATTTAGAATCGGGGTCAGCACCAACCAGGCAGCAATCGAGGCCACAATTATCGACACCCGCCACCGCAGCGTGAGCGTCTTTGCCTCGCTCACTCCCCCNCGGCCCCAGTCGAACCATCCCCACACCGCGGCCACCATGAAGATGATCTGCAGAAGGGCACTTGCGAGCAGGTCGAATTCGATAAAGAGCCACGCATAGAGCACGGCGGACACGAAGTAGAACGGCCACGCCCAACGAGTACCCATCGACGCGAGCCAAACAGCAATGATTGCGACGAAGAATGCGCTCAGTTCCAAATACGTGACGTCGTAGTCCCAAGCTGTGAAGACAACACCCATTTCAATCCCTCCCTGAGCAGCATTACCCGCTCCAGGTTCCGACGGTCGGCGGACTTTCCGCCCTCTCAGCCCGGATTCCGAGCTCCCGTGTAGTGCTCCGCAAGACTAGCGGTAGCGCCCACTCACGCGACGCGCCACCACGAGCCGAAACTGCCCGACTTAGACTTCTACCGTGTCCGCAGCGCTTGAGATCAACAACCTTGTCGTGCGCTACGGCACCACCGAAGCGGTCAGCGGACTGTCACTGGATTGCGAAGGTGGCGCGGTCACGGCGATCGTCGGCCCCAACGGTGCGGGGAAGACCACCACGGTCGAAACCTGCGAGGGTTATCGCAGTCCCCACTCGGGCACCGTGAGCGTGCTGGGTCTCGACCCTGTCAAGCAGGCCACACAATTGCATCCTCGGATCGGGGTCATGCTGCAGTCTGGCGGAGTTCCGTCCGGAGCGAAGGCTGCCGAGACCCTGGCG
>DMNR01000111.1:0-2330 GCA_003452655.1 Actinomycetota bacterium
GCCGAAGCATCGACGTGACCGCCTTCTCGACCTCGAGCATGGCGGGCGGCGCCGACTCGTCTTCCAGTCGCCACGGCCCCCAGAGCTCGACTGGCATCCGCACGGCGCCGTACCGGAGCTCCTTGCCTTCGGTGGCAATCGAGAACACGTTGGGAACAAACAGCTCAGGAACGTTGCGCTCGTAATACTCGTGCACCTGTAGCGCGCCGTCCAGCCAGCTCTGGCTCGATCGGACGGGGGTCTTCGCTTCGATCAGAACGAGCGGCAGCCCATTCACGAGGAGCACAAGGTCGGCCCGCTTCTCCGTCTTGCCGGCTCGGAGGGTGTACTGCTGGCTGACTACGTATTGGTTCTGTTCGAAGTCGTCGAAGTCGATCAGCTTGATTGTCACGTGCTCGCCGTTGGCCCCGAACGGCATCGACTTTTCACCCCGGATCCAGGTAGCGAACTCCTCATTCGCCTTCACCAGGCCATCCGTCCTAACGCCGATGACGATTGCCCGCAATCGGTAAACCACGTCATCAACGCGATCGGGCCTGGCCGCGATCGATGGGTTCAGGCGGATCAGGGCATCGCGAAGGTGCCCCTCCACGAGCGGCTCGTGAACCTGCCGCGGAAGATTCAGGTTTGAGAGGAAGTGCCAGCCGAGCCCGGAGACATGGCCCGAGCGTCGGGCGAGACCGGGGCCGACGGTGGTGTGATGGACAATGCCGCCACAGAGCAGGTCACGGATGAACGCTTCCACGGTGTTGGCTTCGTTGAAGGTCATCTGCTGCCTCCGATGTATTCTGCAAGGAGAGCCTTTCGGACCTTCTCAGATTGAGCAAGCCGCTTGTCGATCTCTTGAGTTGCTACTCGCACTGCGACCACTTCTTGCACAACTTCTTGCTGCTCTTTCAGTGAGGCAATCGGAATCTGAATCCGCCGCAACTCACCAATATTGATCCCTTTGACGGCCAATCCAGTAGTGAAGGCGACTATCTGCCGCTGCACGAACGTGGACTCCAAGACGGCCCTGACGAAGCGCGAATCGTGTTCGGGCCGAATCGAGAGTCGAGCCGTATCCTGAGTGATGTTGGCGCCATCCAAGGACATCGGTACGAATGCCAGTCGACCAATCGTCCCGCGAATCGAGATGAGCAAGTCATCAGTGCGCAGACGTGATCTCTTGTATTCCTCGTCGATCTTCGGATCCGTCAGTAGTAGGCCATCGACGATGATGTCGCCCTCGGGAAAGTCCTTGACCTTGACGACCGGCACGCCGCCCTCAAACCCAGTACCTGGCATCAGGATGCCGTAACAGATTGGGCGCTCTGGATCGACAAGAGCCGCCAGTGGAACGACTGATTGCCTATCCACCGCCCTGTTTGCCGCAGAATCGACGGCCGATCGCAGTAGCGCCTCCGCCGAACGCCTCAAACTCAGAAGCGTTTCACTGACATCCGCGGCTGCGCGGAGCAGCTCCGCGATCCGCCGCTGTGCCTCGCGCGTTGGCAGGGCGAACTCTTCCTTCGCGAGATCCCGCCAGTTGATCGTCGGCGAGAGCCCACCAACGGAGATCTTGACTGCACGGTCCATGAACGTGTCACTCTGCATGAAGAAGGGAAGGAACTCTTCTACTACAACATCCGTCTTGGGTCGGAGGACCATAGCGTGTGCGGAGCAAATCCCGTCAAAGTCAGCCACTGCGAGCTTTCGCTGATAGGCACGCCGTTTGCCGAAGATGATGTCACCGGACCTGAAAAGAATCTTGCTTGATTCGACTTCGGATGTCTCTCCCCAGCGTCGCAGCTTCAGCGACTCAGGATCGATGTGCTCGAGTCCGACATACCGATCCACGTCCGCCTCAGCAGGCTCGATCTTATCCTTGACCTGCGATGCCATCTGCTCGAACCGGAATACCTGGGATTGCATGATCATCTCAGGCATCTTTGATCTCCGCAGCCACAACACCATCAAGCGTCGCCACGAGCGAGTCCATCCCGGTCCAGAAGGTACGTCCACCGTCTGCAAACGATGCCCAGGCAGCAGGCAGGTCTTCTGAACCCCCGCTATCGCCCTCGGAGCGGACCTTCTCCACGTACTTAGGGATCGAAAGATCGCCGTCCTTGGCGAGCACGCGGTCGAGTGTCGAAACAAATGCGAAGCCCGGTCTGTCCTCGAAGTCTTGGTAAGCCTCAAGAATCTTTGCCTGGTGTTCTGGCTTGAGGAAACTCTGGGCTCTCTCGCGGGCGACCTCATTCAACGCATTGATGAAGAGGATCTTGCCCTTTCGCTCTACGGGCTTTGAGGCCCGGCAAACCAGAACGCACGCCTCCATCGGCGAGTTG
>DMNR01000111.1:2403-2615 GCA_003452655.1 Actinomycetota bacterium
ACGCACGCCTCCATCGGCGAGTTGTAAAATAGGCTCGGCCCAAGGCCGAGCACACACTCCAAGAGATCCGCCTCGACCAAGTTCTTGCGCATCTCCTGCTCTTCGTTCCGGAAGAGCACCCCATGCGGGAAGAGGATCGCGCAGCGGCCTGTCTGCGAATCCATACTCCTCAGGATGTGCTGGAAAAAGGCATAGTCGGCGCGGCCCTGTGG
>DMNR01000111.1:2732-8954 GCA_003452655.1 Actinomycetota bacterium
GGCATAGTCGGCGCGGCCCTGTGGTGGTGTCCCAAGGGAGTTCCGGCCCCACGGATCGCTCTGCCACGCCTCACGGTTCCATTTCTTGATGGAGTAGGGCGGGTTAGCGAGGACCACGTCAAAGGTCTTGAGCCGGTCGCCCTCGACAAGCGCCGGCTCGTGCAGCGTATTGCCACTCCGGATATCGAAGTCAGACACCCCGTGGAGGACCAGGTTCATGCGGGCAATGGCGGCCGTGATATTGATTAGTTCCTGGCCAAAGAGGCCCATCGTTCGGGTGTCACCGCCCTTGCGCTTGACCTCAGCGAGGCATGAGATCNNACGTGCTGGACGGCAGCGAGCAGCATGCCGCCGGTTCCACAGGCCGGGTCGTAGATGGTCTCGCCCTCCTTCGGATCGACGATGTCCACCATCAGCCTCACGACGCTGCGCGGGGTGTAGAACTCACCCGCCTTCTTGTTCGTCGCGTCGGCGAACTGCTTGATCAGGTACTCATAGCCATTGCCGAGCTCGTCCTCGGGCACGTTCTCGATGCTGAGGGTGTGCTTCGAGAAGTGCTCGATGAGGTTCTTGAGCGTCTCGTCGGGCATCTGTGCCTTGTCGGTCCAGGCCGCGTTCCCAAAGACGCCCTGTAGCCGCTGCGGGTTGGCGGCTTCGATGGCCTGGTAGGCGTTCAGCAAGGCACGCCCGACATCGCGCGAGGCATTGCGGGCGTCCTTCCAGTGCGCGCCGTCGGGAATAGTGAACCGGTCGTTGGCGGTCGCCGCCGCGTAGCTCGCGTCTTGCGAGTCCTCGAAGGCTTCGCGGTAGTCCTCATCCCAGACGTCCGAGAGCCTCTTGAAGAAGAGAAGCGGAAAGATGTACTGCTTGTAGTCGCTGGCGTCGATGAGCCCGCGCAGCAGCGTTGCCGCGCCCCAGAGATAGGACTCGAGCTCCTTCTGTGCGAAGTGGTCGCTCATTCGAACCATCCTCCGTCTGCCAGCACGGCGCGCAGATGGTCCTCGGCGCCGCGCGCCTCGGTGAGTGCTTCCTTGAACACGGCAACGGCCTCGGGCAGCGAAGGTACTTCCTCGCCGATGGGCGGCGGCAGGACGTAGCGCGAGACGTTGAGCGTCCAGCCTTTGTCCTCGATCTCATCGAGGGCGACCACTCTGGCATGGTCAGCGACATTCTGGAATGCCCGAAAGCACCTGACGACCTGCTCGCTGTGTTCCGGATCGAGAAAATTCTGGGCTCGTCCCCTCCGGAACAGGCTCTGCGCGTCTATGACGAGCACACTGTTTTTTCGTCCAGTGGGCTTCTTGCGGCGAAAAACCACAATACTGGCGGCCAACGGCGTCCCGTAGAAGAGGTTCGGTGCCAGGCCGATGACCGCTTCGATCAGGTCTTCCTTGAGCAGAGCTTCGCGAATGTCGTTCTCGGCATTCTGCCGAAACAGCGCACTCTGCGGGAGGACGACGGCCATCCGACTGTTGCCGCCCTCGGCCATTGAGGCGATCATGTGTTGGACGAAAGCGTAGTCGCCCGAGCGGACCGGAGGTAGGCCGTACTGCGCTCGGCCCCAAGGGTCGTTCTCCCACACGTCGCGTCCCCATTCCTTGAGCGAGAACGGTGGATTGGCGATCACGCAGTCGAAGGTGGCGAGCCGGTCGCCCTCGAAGAAGGCCGGGTTGCGCAGCGTGTCGCCGCGCACGATCTGGAAGTCNNCGGGCCACCTGGAAGTCCTCGATCCCGTGCAGGACAAGGTTCATCCGGGCGATCGCGGCCGTGGTCAGGTTCTTCTCCTGGCCGTAGATCTTGCCGTAGAACGTGCGGGGGTCGCCGCCGGCCTCTTTCACGTGTTCAATGGCGGCGAGAAGCATTCCGCCGGTGCCGCACGCTGGATCGTAGATCGACTCACCCTCCTGGGGGTCAAGGATGTCGACCATCATCCGCACGACGCTGCGCGGTGTATAGAACTCGCCTGCCTTGTTGCGACGGTTGACATCGGCGAACTTGCCGACGAGGTATTCGTAGGCATCGCCGAGGATGTCGGTGTCGACGGCGTTGTTGCCGAGCGCGATGGAAGAGAAGCCCTCGATCATGTCCTTGAGCAGCTCGTCGGTGAACTTCTCTTTGTTGCCCCAGTCGGCCGTGCCGAAGATGCGGTAAAGCGTGTCGGAGTTGGTGCGCTCGATCTCTTGCATAGCGTGCTGAAGCGCGGAGCCGACGTTGGTGGGCGTCTCCCGGATGTCGCGCCAGTGGCAGCTTGAAGGCACCTGGAAGCGGTGGACCTCGAGGAAGTGGGCGGGATCGGCTTCGCCGTACAACTCTGCGGCCTCTGCCGTCTCCTCGTCCCACACGTCGGAAATCCGCTTGAAGAACAGCAAGGGGAGTATGTACCCCTTCCAGTCGGTCCGGTCTACCGCGCTCCCGCGCAGGATGTTGGCGGCCTCCCACAGCGCCGACTTCAACCGAGCCGAGGAAGTTCGTTCGTTTGCCACCGGGCTCAACTGTCCTCTCGCAACTTCTGGATCGCCTGATCGGCGTGATCTTCGTCTAGCGCATGACCAGCGACCGCGAGTTCGATCTCAGCGTCGAAGAGCGTGTTCAGCGATTGTAGGAGCTGAGCCTGAGACAGGATCGCCATCTCAAGCAGGTCAAACCGTTCGAGTGCTTCCGCCTGCGCCCGAGGCGACGGCATGGGGATCGTGAAGTCGGCAAGCGACTTGATGTTAAGCCGGGGCATCGTCGCCCCGCTCGCTGCGGCCTGGGCGCGATCGCGGAGTTGGCTCGAACGAAGCACGGCGAAGAGCCAACGCGCCGCAACGCGCTGTTCGCCGTCCTTCACACGGATGGCTGCGCATTCGCGTCCGAGAATCGACCCGGCGGCCTCAGCTGTCACGATCGCTGCCTGTCCGAGCTTGCCGAGCAGTGCGACCACAATGTCGTCCTTCTGGAGGATGAAGGCGCGTTCCAGGTCTGCTCCCAGTTCCGGCGAGCGAGTCACAACACCTGAGTTCGCAATCTCCGCGAGGCCGAAGAATCCCGGGCCAGCGATGATGTCGGTGGTGTTCGCTGCGATCGTCCCTCGGTGAATCTCCGCAACATCACCGATGCGCACAACGTCAGTCATTGACTGGCTCCGAGGTGGGCAATCAGGTTGTCCATGTCTCGACTTGCCTGCCCATGCGCGCTGAGCACGTCGGCACGCGCTGCCCGTCGGGCGGAGAGAAGCGACTCGGTATCCGCCCGCTCCTCCTTGCGGTAGTGCGCCGGGTCGAGGTTTGCGTCGTCGATGTTTTCCTGCGACACCACGGTCGCTTCGATACGTGGGTCATCGACGTCGAGGATTCGCGAAGTGGCCCACGAGGTGATGACCTTCAGGATCGAGTCGATCTCTTCCTGCTCGAGGGTGACCGTCGAGCGCCCGCTCGTTCCCAGACGCGAGGCGTCGACCATCAGGACTGCGCTGTGCTCAGCTCCCATGCCTTCAGAGCGCAAGCACCAGAGGACCAGTGGAATCGACGTGTCGCGCCGAAGGCGAGCGGGCAAGCGAACGATTGCTTCCACAACCCCCGCCCTGACGAGTGAGGATCGGATCTCGGCTTCCCGACCCGACCGGAAGAGGGAGCCTGTAGGCAGAACAACGTACGCCCTGCCGTCCGTGGCGAGCGCTTCCAGCGCTAGTTGGACCCATGCGAGGTCTGCACACTTGGGTGGGGGTGCCCCATACCGCCACCGCTCACTGGTGTACACCTCAGCATCACCCCAGTCCCGCAATCCGTACGGCGGGTCAAGAATCACCACGTCCATGCCCGCTGGTGGGCGTTCGCGGAGGCTGTCGCAAAGTCGGATCTCGGCGTCGACGTCGTAGAGGAAGAACCGGGTCCGGGCCAAGTCACACGCCGCTGCGTTCACGTCCCAGCCAAGGAGTGTGGGCAACTGAGGCGCTTCGTCGACCGAATCGATCTGTCCCGCGAGCAGCAGGGCACCACCTTCACCGCATGCCGGGTCGAACACCGACTTGGCCCCGACAGAAAGTCGGGCCAGTAGGTGCTCCAGGGCGGCCGGGGTCGCAGCCTCCGCCGTGAAGCGTGCCAGTTCGTGGTTGCGGTCGCGTGCTTCTTCGAAGAGACCTGCCCGGCTGTATTCACTGTCGGCGGTGTTCGTCACTTGTTCGAAGAGCTCGCACAGGCGACGAACTGCTGCTCCATCCAGATTCTCAGCCAGCCTCATGCCATTTGACATCAGCCCCGCGAGCCTGGGGTGCGACCGCTCGATTTCGGCCACAGCCGAAGTCAGCCGCCGAACAAGCCGTCGTGGCTCTTCCGCCCGGATCGAAGCCCACGTATCCGGCTCTGCGACTCCGTCAATCGTGCCCAGCGCGGCGCGTTCACAGACTTCAAGGTAGACCAGGATCGCGATGACGAAGTCGCCGATCTCCCTTTGGTCGAGGTCGGCGCGGAGTGCGTCGAAGAAGGGCCAGAGCAAGTTCGGAGCAGGGATTCGAGTCGAGATTTTGCCGTTCTCGATCAGCCATCGCTCCACTGCGCCGACGTCAAACAGCAGGCCTGAGGGAGTCTCGACGGCTGGAGTCGGGAAGTCTGAGTGACGCTTTCGCCAGTTGCTCACGGCGTTCCGACCGACTCCAGCAATATCAGCAATTTCTGGGATGCCGAGAAGCAAACCTTCGGGCGCCATCGTGCTCACGCCGCCTCCACTGCAAGGTCGGGCCACGGGAAGACAACGATCCGATGTGCCGCCAGCGTGAGTCGCTTCGACAAAGCGGCGATACGGGAAACGACCAGCACCTCCAAGCCAGCCTGAGCGAGCCTTGCAGCCGCCTCGGTGAAGATGCCGTCCCCTGAAGCGATCACGACCCCAGTAAAGCGCACTTCGATGCCTTCGTCGGCCAAGACGTCAAGCAACGCTTGGTCGGCACCATCGTGGCCGGACCTCACGAGCAGCCTGGGACCCGGCCAGCCGAGTCCGACATCGAGACACGCTCCATGGTTACAAGCGAGCACGACGTGGTCATGGGTCCCCAGCGGGACGAAGTTTATGTATCGGTCTCGAACCTCTTGCACCAGCCGCCTGGATGGACGGGGGGTGCCGCAGAGGTTCTCGATGTCTACCAGGTGAATCTTACGAGTGATAGTTGTCATGGTGAAACCATACACCCGCTTATTCTGTGATGTCAAGTCACACTATTTGATGTTTCAAACACACGCTATCCGTGGCCTGAGTGCCTGTGAACCTTGAAGCGATCGTGGAACTGGTGCGCTCGCTGCTGCGGCCGGACGGCTGTGGGAGCCAACGAGGGACCGATAGAAAGCGCCGACCTCAAAGCTCAATGCCTGGCACCTCGATCTGCATCCTGCGGGCGGGAGCAGGTTGAGGAAGCGCAGAGAGCAGGTCCGCGATCTCGGCCCGACTCTCGCTGTAGGCGTTGCGGTCAAGAACCCTGGGTCGTCGGCCGAGGCCATCGGAGATGTCGAAGGCGGCTTGGTGTTGCGCGAGTCGACCGGCGGCGGCGTCCCATTGCCGCGCTGCCGGGCCGGGTGCGGGCCGATCGCCGATCGTGTTGACGATCGCGTCCGGGGGTTCGAGACGTGTGATCCTCGTTCGGACTCGAAGGTCGTGGTCCAGCCGCTCGTCGATCGCGTCGATCTTCGTTTCGAAGTCGGAGCGTTGGTGCAGGTTTGCCTTCGCTTGCGCCTCCGCCACTCGGAGGCGTTCGAGGGTGCTGACCGCGACGCCGAGTTCGTTGTTAGCGGTCTTCACCACTGCTGGTAGTCGTTCGATGTCGAATCGTGCCTCGGCGATCTCGGTGGCGTGCTTGCGGCGGTGCAGCGGGCGGTCGTAGTTCGCCAGCACATCCTCGGCGATGCGGTACGCAGCGGTCTTCTCGGTGATCGTCTTCTCGGCGGCTGTCTTGGCGCGCTCGGCTTGCTGGCATGCGGCGGGCATTCGCTGGAGGGTGTTCTCGGAGTGTTCGATCGTTGAGGCGACGTCGAACCGCTGCTCGAGCAGCACGCGGAGTTGTCCACCGTCGAGAAGGCCGGGGCGGTGAGGCTTCTCATCTCGGAGTTCTGCCCGGCGGGCGTGGGCGGGGAGGTCGATCCAGTCGGTGGCCATGGATTGGGCGAAGACGTCGACAGCGGTCTGTTCGCCGCTGGTGACCATGAACGCTTCGTTCATACCCGTGCCGCGGGTCATCGCGACGTAGAGGTTGCGGAC
>DMNR01000111.1:9091-11082 GCA_003452655.1 Actinomycetota bacterium
GATGTGGTCGACGGTCCACACGGCCCGGTTACGGATCATCTCGCCGCGGTCGGTGGTGAGCCGCCGGTCGTTCTGACGGGTCGCAATCTCGTCACCCGCGTGAATCGTGTAGGCGCCAATGGTGAGGTGCCGGCCGTTGGGGTCGATCTCGCCTGCCCGGACTCGGGATTGTTGGCAGCGTTGGTTGAGGCGTTCGGTTGCTTCGTTGGTCGGCGTCATCAGCAGGCCCTTGTTGCCGGCCTGTCGTCGTTCCCACCAGGCGGCGACGCTGGCTCGTTCCATCTGGTTGAGCGTGCCCGAGTGCAGCCGGCCGTGTTGCTGGTAGACCTCTGCGACGGTGACGTCACCGCGCCGTAGCCGCAGGCTGGCTTCACGCTCCCATTCGTTGTCGAAGCGATGAACGCGGTCGAGTTCGATCGCGCCGAAGGTGTCGACGAGGAGACCGAACATGCCGCCGCGGCCGACGGCGGAGAACTGCAACGGGTCACCGACCAGTGCGATCCGCCAGCCCTTGAGGTCGGCGAGATCAGCGAGTTCGGCGAGCTTGGTGGTTGGCAACATGCCGGCTTCGTCGACGATCACGGTCGCGCCGACGGGGAGGTCGTATCGGTGATCGGGCGGGCGGTTGAGGCGGTGCTCGATGAGCAGCTTGTCGAGCGTGTCCGCAACCAGCCCAGTCTCGTCGGACAGCACCTCGGCCGCGGTCGCCGACGGAGCGACACCGAACACCGCGCGTCCGTCGGCACGCAGCTGGGCGACAGCCGGGGCCAGTGCGGTGGTCTTGCCGGTACCCGCAGGGCCGACGACAAGCACAATATCGGCGCTGCCGGCGACGGCTGCCGCGCCTTCGGCTTGGGCTGGGTTCAGGTCCAGTCCGCTGCGGGTCACCGCTTCGGGTTGGTCGATGCCGTCGTAGGCGAGGCGGCGGTCGACCCAGTCGATCAGTGCGGCTTCTTGGTCGAGGATCGCCTGGGTGGTGAGCGCACGATCGACGACAGATTCGGTGACGGGTCGGCCGTCCTTGCGTAACAGGGCGTCGGGGTCGATCGGCTTGGAGACGTCGATGCAGTAGCTGTCGACGACGTAGTCGGTGAGCTTGTTCAACCATTCGACGAGACGATCTGTGGGCAGAACCGTGTCTGTCGGGACGAGCGCGGCCAGTTCGCGCAGCAGCTCGGTTGGCCGCCAGCTCGATTGCTTGTCGGAGATCGTGGCCATCGCCGTAGCAATCATCGACATCGTCGTCGCCCGATCCACAACTTCACGCCCTGCGACCTGATCGATCGCGTGCCCGACGACGGCCGCTGGTTCGAGACCGAGCGCACGGGTCTGCGCGGCCCAGCCGTCGTGGAGGGTTTGTGCATCGGCTGCGTGAGCCTTTGCTGGGCGGCTGTCGGTGGCGGCTTCGCGTTCCAACCGCCACCGTTCCCGAGGCGTCGGCTCCCTGCCCATCGTTTCGATGAACCGGTCGAGCTTGTCGTCGATCCGGCGGGCCACCGCTGCGGTGCGGGTCGAGAACTCGGCCAGCAACACCTCGGGGACATCCGCGATCTCACAGATCCCATGTTCGGTCTCGTGCCAGCGGCCCCCGAGCCGCTCGGTCAGCTCTGTCCGCAACGCCACGTGATACAGCGCGGACAGGGTTTGCTGATCGCGTTTGATGAGGCGGGCGTCGAGCGCCAACCAACGACCATCCGGGGACTTGACCCGATTCGCGATCACCAGGTGCGTGTGCAGCTGCGGATCGAGCGCCCGGCTGGTGTGCTGCCGGAACGCCGCCGCCACGATCCCCTCAGCGTCGACGACGGCGACCTCACCACCGATCCGGTAGCGGGTGTGGGCGTGAGCCTCGATCCAGCCAGCCAGTTCCCGCACCGCCGTGTCGTGAGCATCGAGGACAGCGCGCCGGACACCCTCGTCGCCCAACGCCCACAACACCGAGACGGACTTCGGTGCCGACGCGGTCACGTCGCTGTCTCTTATACACATCT
>DMNR01000067.1 GCA_003452655.1 Actinomycetota bacterium
TCAACATTCGGTGAATTCGGCCACTCCAGGCGCCAAATCCACCGAATGGCGATGCTGGACCGGAATACCTACGGTGTCTGCATGGGGAAAAATCTCGTCATCATCGGTGCTGGTCCGGGGCTCGCAGCGGCGATCGCGCGGCGGTTCGCCGACGCTGGGTTCGCAATCGGTCTGATTGCCCGCGACGATGCCGTACTCGCTGAATTGAGCGATCAACTCACGTCTGATGGCGCAACCTGCTTCGTCGCACGCGCCGATGTCACGGACGCCGAGGAACTGCGCGATGCGCTCGATTCGCTGAGCGCACTCCTCGGCGCACCGGACGTCGTGCTGTCGAATACGTCGATGTTCGTCGAAGCCACACCCACAGAGATCGACCCCGAGGTCTTCGAGACCGTGTGGCGGGTCGCTTGCCTGAGTTCACTAGTCGCGCTGCAACAGGTGGTGCCCGCGATGCGGGAACGCGGAAGCGGCGTATTCCTGATGCCCGGAACCCCACTGGCCCTTAAGCCCTGGGCGCCTGGTGCCGCACTGGGCTCAGCAAAAGCCGCCGCCCGCAACCTCGTTATGAACGCGGGCGTCGAACTTGCGCCCGAAGGAATCCATGCCGCCGTCATCACGATCGATGGCGTGATCAAGGCGGGCACGGACTTTGATCCCAGCCGAATCGCGGAACGCTTCTTCCAGGTCAGCGCGTTGCCGACTGACCAGTGGCTGCCCGAATACACGTTCAGCGCGCCTGCCTCAACGCCCACCACCCTCGGATAGCCTGCTCGGGTGGCAACAACCAAACACTCTGCATGTGCCATCGCCGCCGTCGTCGCAATTCCACTTGCATTTGCTGCACCCGTCGCTGCCGCTGCCCCCGCTACGTCTGCTGTCCCGGCATCCTCTCGGAGCTGCCTGACCGCCGTAGCTGCAGTTGGCACCACATACGCCAGCCAAGTCACCACTAGGACAACTCAGCTTGTCGTGGTCCGCGGCAAGAAGAAGAAGTCCTCTTACAACAAGGTCGAGTTCTGGGAACGAACCGGTGAGTGCTGGGCACTGATTAAGCGAGTCAATGGTCGAAACGGCGCACGAGGCTGGAGCAAGAAGGCCACCGACGGGAGTCTCTTGTCACCGGTCGGGGTCTTCTCGCTCACCGATGCCGGAGGCCGCCTTCCAAACCCTGGAACCGAGCTTCCCTACCACTACGGGCCACAGGCCTACTCGAAGTTCGGCTACCGCATGAACTCCAAGGCCGTGCAGGTGTTCGACTACGTGGTTGCAATCAACTTCAACCGAAACATCGGCAAACCACCGCGAGATGAAGGTCGGCCAAATCCGAAAATCCGCGATGGTGGGATCTGGTTCCACGTGAGCGGAGCCGGCGCCACCCGCGGTTGCGTCTCGGTCAAAGAGGCCAACTTGGCATGGGCGTTGCGGTGGCTCAACCCCACCGAGCACCCCATGATTGTCATGGGTCCGAAGACAACCCTCAAGCAGTAAGCCACGAATTCCCCCGTTCCGGTGGCAGCCGGGTGGAGGATCGGCTCGATCCGCGTCAGGATGAGCCCATGGCTAATCATCCCCGCGCTGGCACGCCCGCCCTTCACGATGACCTGACCGACATCTCCAGGCTGATCACTGACTACTACGTGCTTCACCCGGACGTGTCGATTCCGGAGCAGCAGGTGGCTTTCGGAACCTCTGGGCACCGGGGAAGCGCCTTCAACAAGGCATTCAACGACGATCACATCGCAGCCACCACGCAGGCGATCGTCGAGTACCGCACGGGCAAGGGAATCGACGGCCCGCTGTTCATGGGAATGGACACACATGCACTCAGCGAGCCTGCGTATGTGACCGCGCTCGAGGTACTCGCCGCTAACGGCGTTGAGGTCTGGCTCGATCCGAATGATTCGTTCACGCCAACGCCCGCGGTCAGCCACGCGATTCTCACCTACAACAACTCGGGACAGCCCGGGACTGCCGACGGCATCGTGATCACGCCATCGCACAACCCGCCGATGGATGGCGGCTTCAAGTACAACCCACCCAACGGTGGTCCCGCCGACACGGACATCACCAAGTGGGTTCAGGACCGCGCGAACGAAATCCTCGCCAACGGCCTCGCGGGAGTTAAGCGCATCGGGTGGGAGAAGGCTCGTTCCGCTGATACGACGAAGAACTACGACTTCCTCGAGACGTATGTCGATGACCTGCCGAACGTCGTCAACCTCGATGCCGTCCGCGATGCGGGGATACGCATCGGCGCCGATCCGCTCGGTGGTGCCAGCGTCAACTACTGGGGTGCAATCGCCGAACGGCTGAACATCGACCTGACCGTGATCAATCCGAACGTCGACCGTCAGTTCGGCTTCATGACGTTGGACTGGGACGGCAAGATCCGGATGGACTGCTCAAGCCCGAATTCGATGGCGTCGCTGATCGCTAACAAGGATGCATTCCAGATCTCGACTGGCAACGACGCTGACTCCGACCGTCACGGGATCGTCACCCCAGATGCCGGTTTGATGAACCCGAACCACTTCCTCTCGGTCGCGATTCAGTACCTGTACGCAAACCGACCCGGTTGGCCGGACGGCTGTGCGATCGGTAAGACCTTGGTCAGTTCCTCAATGATTGACCGGGTCGCCGCGTCACTGGGCCGCAAACTCATCGAGGTCCCAGTCGGATTCAAGTGGTTCGTGCCTGGCCTCATCGATGGCTCGATCGGCTTCGGCGGCGAAGAATCCGCTGGTGCCAGCTTCCTGCGCCTCAACGGCAAGGTTTGGACCACCGACAAGGACGGTCTCATCCTTTGCCTGCTGGCCTCGGAGATTCTTGCCGTCACGGGGAAGTCGCCGAGTGAGCACTACAAGGCGCTGACCGATCAGTTTGGAACTCCGGCGTATGCACGCGTTGATGCTCCGGCAACCCGCGAGCAGAAGGCCGTCCTCGCACAGCTGTCGCCCGAGCAGGTCACGGCGACCGAGCTCGCAGGCGAACCGATCACCGCAAAGCTGACCCGCGCGCCGGGCAACGACGCTCCAATCGGCGGCCTCAAAGTCACCACCGAGTCCGGCTGGTTCGCTGCCCGCCCGTCAGGCACAGAGGACGTCTACAAGATCTACGCGGAGTCCTTCAAGGGCGAAGAACACCTCGCACTGATTCAGACGGAGGCCCGTGAGGTGGTCTCGGACGCCCTCGGC
>DMNR01000160.1:0-3111 GCA_003452655.1 Actinomycetota bacterium
CTGGCAATACCTAGTCGATCAACCGCTCCGCTTCGTAGGCTTGTCTGCCACCTTGCGCGAGGCCACCAGTTTCTTTTCGACGCTGACCGGCGCGCGTCAGACGTTGGTCGAGGAAATCTCACCGACTCGCGACGAACTGGAATCCGAAGGTGCGGAATACATGGTCGCGCTACGTGGGGATCCGGTGTCACGATCGGCTTTGCTATCGACAACGATCCAGACCTGTATGCTCTTGCAGCGGTGTCTTGACCCGAGAACAGCAGATCTAGAGCAGTCAGTCAGCCGCGGTGCGTTTGGTCAACGCACCTTCGTCTTCACGGACGACCTCGACGTGACCAATCGCCTCTACTTCGATCTATTGAGCGCGGAGGGACGCAAAAGTCGAGGAGTCGTCGATAATCAACGGGCTCCCAACGGGGGCCTCGCCGTCCTGCGTAGGTCGGGCAGTTCGTCGTCCCGTTATCGCGGTGGCCAGGACTGGCGAACCTGCGAGCAAATCGGGCATGAGCTCAGCAACCGTCTCAACATCAAGCGAGTCAGTTCGCAAGACCGCGGGGTCGACCCAGATGCCGATGTGATCGTTGCCACGGCGGCTCTCGAAGTCGGCTTCGACGACCCGAGCGTCGGCGCCGTTGTCCAGCATAAAGCCCCGCGAGGAATGGCGAATTTCTTGCAACGCAAGGGCCGGGCGGGTCGAACCCGAGGCATGCGTCCGTGGACCGTCGTCGTGCTATCCGATTACGGGCGCGACCGGATCGCCTATCAAGGTTACGACCTGCTCTTCGATCCTGAACTTCCGGCGCGCTCCTTGCCTCTGTCAAATCGCTATATCACCCGGATGCAAGCGGTCTTTGCCGCGATCGATTATTTTGGTCAAGCGCTCCAAGACGCGCTCCCGGGGAGTGTTTGGCAAGACCTTGCCGGGCCCAAACACACCCAGCGCACTACACGCTTGATCAAGGAAGTGCGCACGATTTTGGAATCGAACAACGGGACGCAGAAACTTGAAACCTACGTGTCCCGCGCGCTGCGCTTGCCCAAAGGCGAAGCGCTTGCCGTAATGTGGGAGTTTCCCAGGCCGCTGATGACCACGGTCTTACCGACCGCCCTGCGGCGTTTGACGTCCCGTTGGAGCGCTCTCGGACAGCCGGAAACTGACCTCCAGACTCGGAACAATCCCTTACCGGACTTTGTACCCGCAACCCTTTTCGCGGACCTGAACCTGGCCGAGGTGCGGATCGACCTACCTAGACGGGCGGGAGCCGACGATGACAGCGCGCACCCCGGCCTGCCGGTGTTCTCGGCGCTCAGAGAATTCGCGCCGGGTCGCGTTAGTCGGCGCTTTGGTGTGCAGTATCGGACCGAACGCTATTGGATCTCGCCGCCACCAGCGGCCTTGCTCGGCGAGTCGATCACCAATCTGTCGATCGATGAATTCGGCACCTATTGCCCACTGGGGCAATTCAGTTATGCCTGTAATGATGAAATCATCCACGTGCCGGTGGTTCGACCGATCAGTCTCGCGCCAACGATGCCGGAGGCGAAGATCTCTGATACGTCAAACGGCAGACTCACCTGGCATTCCCAGTTCGCGCCTGCGAGTGAACCCACCTGGCTCGAGGCGCCGATGGACAGCGCTTGGAGCATGCGGGTACCGCGACTCGGATTTTTCACCCACGCGCGACATGCCCCGGTCGAGGTTCGGCGGTTTGCGACCGGCGCGACGGCCGAAGTGGGCGTCGGCCGAGGACAGCGCCTGACGGTATCCAGCGAATTCAGACAGGCCGAGCAACCGGTCGCGCTCGGGGCGGCCTACCCGGCTGACGGGGTCTTGTTCGAAGTTCAAATCCCCGGCAACTTGCTGGAGACCGCGCATGAAGCATCAGAAAAATGGCGAGCGATTCGCACAGCGCGCTATTTTGATACCGCTTGGCGGGGCGAAGCTTTGGCCGGCGTTGCGAGTCCTTTTCTGCGCGAATGGCTGGCGCATGTCTTCATGTCGGCCTTGACGTATGAAGCGATCCAAAGGAATGCCTCGCTCGAATTAGCTTCGTGCCGGATCGCCAACGGCAAAGCGGGTATTGCCCTGGGCGCGGTTCTGGGCATTCTCTTCCAGTCGCAAGCGCACTATCCGACCGACGAAGCTGAATTGCCCGCGCAGGATCGTCTGCGCCAGGACCTCGACCAATTGCTCGCCCAACCGCAAGTGATTGGTGAACTAGAAAACCTCGCTCGCTACCTCTGGGAACCGATCACGGCCGAATGGGAACCGTGGTTGCGAGGGGTCTACCAAGGCACGCTCGGCGCCGCGTTGCTGAAGACCATTGGGGATCTGTGCCCGGCGATCAACCTCGACGATCTGGCGCTCGACCTCGACCGAGGGCCTAATGCGCGCGCCCATCTCGCCATCGTGGCTCCGGGAGCGGTTGAAGTGTGGATCACGGAAAGGAATCCGGGCGGTAGCGGTCTCATCGAGGAATTCATGCGTCACTATGCCGAAGACCCCCGCCGCTTCTTCTCGATGGTCCGCGCCAGTCTGGAAATGGGCGAGTTTGAACTGATCGATCATCAACTCGGCAGACTGCTCTGCTGCTTGACCGGTGCGCGCGGGAACGTTGAAACGCTCGAAGTCGTACGAAGATACCGAGCGGCCACGGACTTAGGGTCCTTGGCGGCGACGTCGAGTGACCTTCGTCACGCCCTGCTGAAAGACGGCTTCTCCCCATTCCACGGGTTCGTCGTCTCCGTGGGCAACCGCATTCTGCGACCCGGCGCCGGTCCAGGCACCGACCGCTATCTTGCCGACGCGATTAAGGCTTGGAACTCTCAGGAAGCGCGTCTGGGCGTCGAAATCGATTTGCGCGTGATCTGTTTCTGGTTGAGCCAAAAAACAGACATCGACTCGATCGTGGATGAGGCCGGCATACCGCCCGGGCATGATCGCCAGGCGTGGCGCATGAACGCCATCTACGGTCTCCTCTGGGCCCGCGGACGCTTCATCCGCTCCGCCGCTCTCCAAACCAGAAATCCGTTTCTCGAACTGCCGCCACTCGAGCGGTTACTGGTGATTGATTCCGTCGTAGACGAACGGCAACGGGTCCCGGTGGAGGA
>DMNR01000160.1:3203-3517 GCA_003452655.1 Actinomycetota bacterium
CCGCAGTGGCTCGACACGGTGCAATCGTTGCTTTCACAAGGACGCCTGGTCACGTTGTCCGGTTCGGCAGAGAACCACCTTCAACTAGGGGCAGCCATCCATGCGCTGATCACCAACCCTGTGGAGTCGGGATACCTTCGCGCTTTCGCCCGACTACAAGGCGTCCGGCAAACCAAAGACGCATTCGAGGCAGATCTCGAACTCCTCGAGGCAGCCCAATGACGATCCTCTATCGTCGCGTTTTCAAAAGCCAGCAAACCGGCAGCGCAACAATCCGCGAACTGCTGCAGTCGATGTTCGTCGGCGAGATGCTG
>DMNR01000093.1:0-325 GCA_003452655.1 Actinomycetota bacterium
ACAGGCATACGCTTACTTGCGGTGTGACGCGCGGTCGCATCCGAAATCACAGGCGGGAGCAACATGTGATCGAGTGGGAACGAACCCCCAAACTGCGCTCCCCCGTCCTAGTCACGGCGTTTGAGGGCTGGAACGACGCCGGTGAAGCCGCTACCGACTCGATCGATCACATCCGTCAACTATGGGATACCGAACTGCTCGGTGAACTCGAACCTGATGACTATTACGACTTCCAGGTGACCCGGCCGCACATTCGTATCGACGACGTTCGCCGGTCGATCACTTGGCCGACGACTCGCTTCTATCTAGCGCGTGGGCCAGAGTT
>DMNR01000093.1:400-1833 GCA_003452655.1 Actinomycetota bacterium
CTTCGTTCTCGTTCACGGAATTGAACCCAATATGCGTTGGCGTGCCTTTTGCAGCGACATTCTTGAGGTCGGGCAAGATCTCGAAGTCGAGCTCGTGGTCAATCTCGGCGCACTACTCGCAGACGTCCCCCATACCCGACCAATTCCCTTGACCGGATTCGCCTCAGCCCCGGAGTTGATCGCCGACCTCGGTTTAGATCAATCCGGCTATGAAGGACCGACTGGGATCGTGGGCGTGCTTCAACATGCATGTGATGCCTCCGGGATTCCGGCCGTTTCTCTGTGGGCAGCGGTGCCCCACTACGTATCCCAAAGCCCATGCCCCAAGGCGACTCTGGCAATGATCAGTCGCCTTGAGGATGTGACGGGCACCGCCATCCCACCAGGCGATCTACCCGATGAGTCGGCAGCCTGGCAACGAGGGGTCGAAGAGATGGCCGAAGAGGACGACGAGATTCGGGAATACGTCGAACGCCTCGAGCGGGCACGTGACAGCGAAGACATGACCGCAACCAGTGGTGATGCGATTGCGGCGGAGTTCGAGCGTTACCTGCGCCGACGCAATCCCTGACCTACTCGCCTACTACTTGTTGTCTCGATAGCGGGCTGCCAGAGCAAGGGTTGAGGCGTCAAGGCTGTTATCGCTCGCCCCATCGACCAAGACAGGGACAATCTTCTTGGCCATGATCTTGCCCAATTCGACGCCCCATTGATCGAACGAGTCGATGCCCCAAATCACGCCTTCGGTGAAGACTGCGTGTTCGTAAAGAGCAACGAGGGCGCCGAGAGTCTTGGGATCGAGCTTGGTCGCCATGATCATTGTTGAGGGACGGTTTCCCTCCATGACCTTGTGCGGGACCACGGATGCTGCGACGCCCTCGGCTGCCACCTCTTCGGCGGTTTTGCCAAATGCCAGAGCCGCTGCCTGCGCCAAGACGTTGGCGATCAACAGATCGTGATGATCAGGTGCGTCCACGGCCGGCACCTTGTTGAGCGGCTGCGCAAAGAACAGGAAGTCGCAAGGGATGATTGAGGTTCCCTGATGGATCAGCTGGTAGAAGCTGTGTTGCCCATTGGTCCCCGGCTCTCCCCAGTAGATCGGACCAGTGTCGTAGGACACGTGGGTTCCCTCGAGCGTTACATGCTTGCCGTTAGACTCCATCGTCAGTTGCTGCAAGTACGCGGGGAAGCGCTTGAGGTACTGCTCGTACGGCAGGACTGCCACCGTTGCGCATCCAATGAAGTTGCGGTTCCAAACACCGAGCAGACCCATGATGACGGGCAAGTTCGATTCCAGTGGGGCTGTCCGGAAGTGCTCGTCCATGGCGTGGAAACCTGCCAGCAGGTCAGCGAATCCGTCAGGACCAATAGCAATCATCGTCGAGAGCCCGATCGCGGAGTCCATGGAGTAACGCCCGCCGACCCAGTCCCAG
>DMNR01000093.1:1892-5102 GCA_003452655.1 Actinomycetota bacterium
TCGGTGTCAATGCCGAACTTCGAAACCCCATCAGCATTCGTCGACACGGCAACGAAGTGCTTCGCCACGGCTGAGTCGTCGCCTAGCTGAGACAACAGCCAGGTTCGCGCCGACGCAGCGTTGTTCATGGTCTCCTGAGTCGTGAATGTCTTCGAGGAGATGATGAACAGCGTCTCCTCAGCCGATAGGTCCGAGACAGCTTCCGCGATGTCGGTCCCATCAACATTCGACACGTATCGGAAGTCGAGATTGCGTGGGATGTAGTAGCGGAGGGCTTCGTGCGCCATGACTGGGCCAAGGTCAGATCCACCGATGCCGATGTTGACGATCGTCTTGATCGGCTTGCCAGTGTGACCCTTCCATTCACCGGAACGAATCTTGTTCGCGAAAGCACCCATCTTGTCGAGCACATCGTTCACATCGCCGACGACATCCTGGCCATCGACGTGCAGCGTGGCCGTACGAGGTAAGCGCAACGCTGTGTGAAGCACGGCACGATCTTCCGTGACATTGATGTGCTCACCGCTGAACATCGCCTCACGACGAGCCTCAAGGTCACGCTGACGGGCGAGATCGAGCAACAACGCAATCGTGTCCTTGTTGACCCGCTGCTTGGAATAGTCCATAAACAAACCGGCGCCCTCGGCAGTGAAATCGGTCGCACGCGACGGTTCCTGCTCGAAGAAATCGCGAAGGTGGGTCTGTCCAATGAGCTGATGATGCTCACCTAGTGAGTTCCATGCGGGTGATGACGTCAGACCGTCTGGGTCGTAAACGGACACTTTCGCTCCTTCATTTCATGCGTTGCGAGATTGGCGGTGAGAGTTGTTAGACGGTGGGCTCGCGCCAGCCGCCGTGTGAGGCAGTCATGTCGATTGCGCGCTTGGGACCCCAAGTTCCCGGCTGATAGATCTCCGGCGGGGTATCCATCTCGAGGATGGGTTGAACGATGCGCCAGGTCTCCTCGACGGTCTTTTCGTCAGGGAACAGATCGCGAAGACCCGCCATAGCGCTGGTCAGCAGCAACTCATAGGGCTCTGGAACGTCACCCAAAGCCTTGGCGAAGTCCACCGACAACTGGACGGGCTCGAGATTGTCAATCCCAGGGGTCTTGACACGAACGCTCAGCGAGACGCCGGGATCGTTGCCAAGTCGAAGGACGATGTCGTCGTGCCAGCGAGATTCGCGTAAACGACCGTTGATGTAGAGCGGCTTCAACTTCTTCATCCGCACAACAACCTCGGTCGCCTTGACCGGAAGGTTTTTGCCAGCTCGAATGAAGATCGGTACGCCGCCCCAACGCCAGCTATTGATGAACAAGCGCAGAGCAACAAATGTCTCTGTCGTCGAGTTAGGCCTGACACCCTTGACGTCTTGGTAGCCGGCATACTGCCCACGGATGACGTGAGCGGGATCGGCATCCGGCATCGCCTTGAAAATGTCGAGGCGCGGTGCCGCGATATCCGCAACCGGAACCTCCATCGTGACCAGTGCAAGCACCTGCAGGAGGTGGTTCTGAACCACGTCACGGATAGTGCCAACCGGGTCGTAGAAGGATCCGCGATCGTCGACGCCGAAGTTCTCCGACATCGTGATCATGATGCAATCGATGTAGTGGTTGTCCCACGTTGGCTCGAACATGGTGTTTCCGAACCGCAGGTACAAGACGTCCTGGACTGGCTCCTTGCCCAGGTAGTGGTCGAGCCGGAAGATCTGGTCTTCACGCATGATCGAATGCAGCGTTCGGTTCAGGTCGACGGCCGTGTCGTAGCTGGTACCGAATGGCTTCTCAAACACAACGCGAGCATCACCGTGCAGCAAGTCTGCGTTATATAGATGTTGGGCAACGATGACAAACAAGCTCGGCGGCACTTCCAGATAGAACGTTGCCGCGTGGCTGCCCTTCAGCGCCTTCTTGAGCTTGCCGTACAACTTCGGATCGTTGAAGTCGCCATGAACATATGACAAGCGCTCGGCCAAACGAGTGAACACTGTCTCATCGATCTTGCCCTCGACGGTCTCGATCGATTCGCGAGCGTGGTTAATCAACTGCTCATGCGTCCAATTGTCGAATGCCACGGTAATAACCGGCACATTCAGCATCCCGCGCCGCTCAAGGCGGTACAGCGACGGCAGTGTCATCTTCTTTGCAAGGTCTCCGGTAATACCGAAAATGACCAATCGATCGGCTTCTTGCAGAGCCATCAAGTCCGCCTTTCCTCTAGTCTCGCGATGACCCTAGCGAGCAGACGGCAACGTTGCCGGACTTGTTGCTCGCATCGATACAAGCTGGAGGAAGTTACGTGGCCACGGACTCACCAAAACAATTGGGAATGATCGGCCTTGGGCGCATGGGCGCCAACATCGTCCGTCGCATCATGCGCGACGGACACAGCGCAGTCGTGTATGACACGGACCCGGCAGCCGTTGCAGACCTCGTCAAGGACGGCGCTGTTGGCGCCAACAGCATCGCGGAGTTCGTCGAGAAGCTCGACCGTCCGCGCAACGCCTGGATCATGGTCCCCGCCGGAAAGATTACCGACGCGGTTATCAAGGAAGTTGCCGATGCACTTGAAGAAGGCGACACCATCATCGACGGTGGAAACTCGTACTACCGCGACGACATCCGTCACGCAAAGTCACTGGCCGAGAAGGGGATCCACTTCATTGACTGTGGCACCTCCGGCGGCGTCTGGGGTCTTGAGCGTGGCTACTGTTTGATGATCGGCGGGGAAGACGCGCAGGTGGACAACCTGAACCCGATCTGGACGTCGATCGCACCAGGCCCGGGTGACATCGAGCGCACACTCGGCCGCACCGGCCCCTACACCCCAGAAGAACAGGGTTGGCTGCACTGCGGACCGAACGGTGCCGGACACTTCGTGAAGATGGTCCACAACGGCATCGAGTACGCAATCATGAGCGCGTACGCCGAAGGCCTCAACATCCTGAAGAATGCTGACGCGGGCAAGGAAAAGCGCGATCAGGATGCTGAAACCGCGCCGCTTGAGCACCCAGAGTTCTACCAGTACGACATGGACCTCACCAAGATCTCAGAGGTCTGGCGTCGTGGCTCCGTTGTTGGATCGTGGCTGCTCGACCTGACCGCGATCGCGCTGTACGAATCACCAACCCTCGACGAGTTCAGTGGTCGCGTTTCAGACTCCGGTGAGGGTCGCTGGACGAGCATCGCCGCCATCGAAGAAGGCG
>DMNR01000093.1:5215-5512 GCA_003452655.1 Actinomycetota bacterium
CTTCCAGTCACAGGGCAACGGTTCGTTCGCCAATAAGATCCAGTCGGCCCAGCGCAAGCAATTTGGTGGGCACGACGAGAAGAAGGACTAACCGCTTTCTGTTGTTCGACATACGAGAGCCCTGATCGCTACTCCGTTCACTGCTAACGCTTTGACGTTCACTTCCGTAGCGATCAGGGCTCTTGTGTGTCGCCATCTATCTGCTAGTCCTTCTTCTGGCCTCGTGCTGGATCCTGGAGGTTCGGGTGGGTGGTGCGAGTAAACGTAAAGCGAAGAGTGCACGAGTACCACCCACCC
>DMNR01000141.1:0-2213 GCA_003452655.1 Actinomycetota bacterium
CGTTCGGCTTCGGAACATGGCGGGAATGTTCCTTGGACACTCCCGCGTCGGCAAGGAGTACGAGGACGTCATTCTGCGCATCGGCGCGGATCCGGGAATTTCAATGAGCATGCAGGTCAAGTCGCCGCAGGCGGAGTCCGTCGAGCCGGTGCGGTTGGACGTGAGCTTCAAGACGGCACTCGGCTACGTTCCCTTGCCGTACGAGACGCTGTTGTCGAACGCCATGGCCGGGGATGCCTCACTGTTCCCCGATCAAGTCACCGAGGAAGAGACCTGGCGCATCGTGCAACCGATCCTCGACGAACCGCAGCCGGTTTTGCCGTACAAGCCCGGAACCTGGGGCCCCAAGAAGGCGCACGACATGGTCAGTCATCACGGTGGGTGGCGAGAGCCGACGTGCCCCGATCTCCCCAAGTCCTAGGAGTGACTGCACAAGCTCAAGGGTGAGTGCGGCATGGTCGGTATCTGCGACGTTCGACTGGCGTGTGACCTTGTAGTTGTTGTCCGCCGAGAAGAACTTGAGATTGGGCTTGCGCGCACGAGCGCCGGGAAAGAGCTGGGAAACTCCGAACGGCGTGCAAGATCCCGTCGTGGCACACTCGGCTGGGTGGATACCGCCCTGTCAGCGCAGCAGTCAGGATTCTGATGAGCGGAACGAGCCCACCGTTCGCCGCAGTGTTCAAACTGCTGCTGCTCGCTGGCGTTATCGTCGCTGCGATTGCGGGCGTCATCGCGATCGGGTTTCCAACCGCCGCGCTTGTGTCATTCCCAGGCATCGTGCTGGGGGCGCTGTCGGCGCTGACTTTCGGCCGATTCGGGCCAAGCCTGGCCGCTCTGGCCGTATTGTGTGCGATCACTTGGGTGGCGATGCTCGTCTACAGCAACCCGTGGGCATCGGCGTCGATCATGGGCCTGGTTGGCGTCGCCCTGGGACTGTCCTGTCGCATTGGTCTGCATGGGATCGCACTGAACATTGCGATCTTCGTCTCGGCAGCATTCTTTGCGGTCCTGGCCCCTGTCGGACAAGTCGGAACAATCCCCGCAGCGAACAGCACGACCGCAGCGATCCTCGTCGGTGGGCTTATGTCGATAACGGTATTTCTGCTCGTTGGCCGCGGCAAGAAATTGCCGCCGGTAACGCCCTTCCCATGGCCGGACACCTTGGTTCACACCGTGTCCGTCGCAGTCACCTTGTTCGCCGCCACGGGGATCGTCCTGACGTGGGATCGCACCCCCGTGTCCGCATGGCTTCTAGTGACCATCATCGTGTTGTCGCAACCGATCGACCAGGTCACGGTCCGGCGAAGCGTCCAGCGAGTGCTTGGAACCTTGGCGGGCGCGGTCCTCGCGGGTTTGATCATCGTGATCGCGACCGCTGAGTGGCAACTCATCACCATCGCGCTGATCTGCCTGGTGTTTGCGTGGAGCTTCCGCCTTTCCCACCCGGCCGTTGAGCAAGGCCATGAATACTGGGTGTACGCACTGATCTGGACTCCCGCCATGGTGATGCTCGCTGTACCCCAAGGCGGCAGCGCCACTTTGAACGCGGACCTGGCCCGCGTGATGTTCACAATCGCCGCCGCCATCGCGGTCGTTGCAGTCACGTACCTTGTGCGGCGTCTCGTGAACCACGCAACTGCCCACGCCACGCCCTAGGAGCCCGGGTCGGCCCAGTAGATGTTCGAAGCAGTGTTGCCGACAGTCAGGTTGATTCATGGGCTGTTGAATTCCGACGTGACTCGTTCATGCATTCCGTCGTGGTGTCAGATCTTGGCGCTCGTGGTCATGCAAAGCTCCTCGTTGGATCGGCTGGACTAGTTGGCGGGCTTGAACGTGAATGCGGAGGCGTCGTCGCCGGTCGAGGTGACCTCGACGCGACCGCTGTGGGTGCCCCCAGCGGCGTCCTTGAAGGTGAATCTCTTGGAGGTGGTTCCCCAGTCCATCCGCCAATTGGCGCCCGGCAGTCCGTCGGCGCCTTGCACCGTGAAGTTCGTGAGGTCTCCGTGTGAGTCCGCGACGCTCAATCCGAAGAACGGGACGCCGCCGTAGCAGTTGACATCGAGGCGTTCGTTGAAGCTTTGGCCCGCCTTCAGGGTGTAGTTGGCGATTCCCTGCGGCGCTGGGGCATCAGGACGTGAGCTGCCATCCCATAGTTCGTTGCGCGTCCCGCCGACGGAGAACGTGATGTCGCGATCCAACTGGTTGTTCCATTG
>DMNR01000141.1:2306-3767 GCA_003452655.1 Actinomycetota bacterium
CGAGTGCTCCAACGGTCATTACGGCGAGCCCCAAAGCCGCGGCTCGGGTCGAGTGTGGTGCGGTCATTGTCTGCTCCAAGTGGCTGGGTCGGCGATTGAAACGATGCTACCCGGACAGTGTCCGTAATAAACATCGCGATGCGAAAGGATTCACGGCGGGAAGGTGGCATTAGTTCATGAGGAAGACGTTCACGTCGAAATTCTTGAGTCCATTGTTTTGGTACTCGTGAATGGACCAGAACAACCGCATACCGCTCGCGTCATTCTTCGAAGTGTCGGCCTGGCTGAAATAGGTGTCGTCGCCGAAGTCATATCGGAACACGTTGGTCTTGAAGGCGGTGTTCAAGTTGTAGAGGTTCACGGCGGCGTACGGCTGATGCGCGGCCGGGTTTCCGGCGACCAGTTCGCGCTTCTGGAACCCGGGAACCGCCACGTCTGCCCTCACGATGGGGAAGTCCGGGCCACTGTCTTGCTGGTCGTGCCAACTGGCGTTGCTGGCGAGGGCCGTTCCGTCGACTGTGATGACGACACCGGTGTTGTTGTGCAGGGTCACATCCACGGGCTTGCTCCAGAAGTCCTTCTTGGAGGAGACTCCTTCGCGGCCACGTGTGGCGACGCGTCAGTGGGCGCGACAACTGACGCTATTGCCGGTTGTGCGCTGCAGACGGCCGCCATGGCCAACAACGATGCGGCCACAAAGAAGCCGAGCCCTCGGCCCTTCTTGTCGCCATGAGTGTGTGTGCTCGCTGACATTGGTGACTCCTTGGAGGTCGGTGGGTCTGACTACTTGATGATGTTCATGACGTATTCGCTCGAGGCGCAGCTGGGGATTCGCTTGATGTCAAAGTCGTGCGACGCGATGTGAACGCTCTGTGATTCACCCACGCTGAGGTTCAAGTTGATGTGGTCGCCGCTGGTGTACTTGTGGGTGGTGTCGAACTCGACAAGCGGGGCGGAGCCGCGGTGGTTCGTCACCCGGAAGTCGATGCTGTCGCCGTTGTCGAAGTCGATGACATCGCGCAGGAGTCGTCCGCTTTGGTTGTTGACGTTTCCACCATCCTGGAAGTAGCTCCCCGACTCAAGGGTCGATGGGACGAGCGAACGGTATTCGGCATCGTCGTCGTTATATGCGTACTCGGTAAACGTCAGATTGTGGTCCGTCTCATTGGTCACCGTCATGGTCCCGGAACTTTGAGGGCCCTTGCCGACGTGAACTGCCGACGTGTGCGCAGTCTGGGCTGGTGTCGGCTCGGCGGCCATGGCAGGCGCCGCGAGCCCCGTCAGTAGTGCCGTGCCGATTAGTGCGCCAGCAAGGACTCCAGTGGTGCGCTTCGCATTCATTCGTGTCTCCGTTCGGTGGGGTGGTCGCTATTCGTGAAGTGGCTTACCCGGACGATGGTCGAAATAAACCCAGGGCCGAAGTGATGTCAACGGGGCCAGCGCGTAAGGATTCCGATCGGT
>DMNR01000221.1:0-3638 GCA_003452655.1 Actinomycetota bacterium
TGGTTGTCACCGACCCTGCTCCGGAGACAGTCGTGCTGCCCGTACCCGATCACGCTGAGGCTTCCTCGCCCCCTAAGCAAGGCTGAGTCGTCGGCGTGGAGGTACAAGAAACAGAGGTCCAGACCGATCGGGTACTAACCGTTCCCAATCTCCTGTCATTTTTGCGCTTGTTGGGCGTTCCGCTGTTCCTTTGGCTGATTCTTGTACCCAAGGCAGATGGCTGGGCCATCGTCGTTCTCATTTTTGCTGGGGTATCGGACTACCTTGACGGCAAGATCGCTCGCCGTTGGAATCAGATCAGCCGGGTTGGCCAGATCCTGGATCCACTTGCTGATCGCCTCTACATCCTGGCAACACTGCTCGGATTGTTGATCCGAGGGATCATCCCCTGGTGGTTAGTGGCGGTGCTCGTAGGTCGAGACGTGATTATGGGAATCGTGCTCTTCGTGATCAAGCGGCGCACTGGGCTCACGGGTTTGCCAGTCCACTTCATCGGCAAAGCCGCCACCTTCTGCCTGCTGTACGCATTTCCGCTCATTCTCCTTGGGGCCGGCACAGGAACCCTCGCCGATATTTGCCGGGTCCTTGGCTGGGCCTTTGCACTATGGGGGACAGGGCTTTATCTGTGGGCGGCAGTCCTCTATCTGGAGCAGGCGGCGCGCATCCTAAAGTCGCAGCCGAACCTCAACGCGGCGACGCCAACGGGATAGAGTGCGGCCATGATTCCAGATCACTTGAAGTACACCGCGCAACACGAATGGGCGCTAATCACCGAGACTGGAACGGTCCGGTTTGGCATCACCGACCACGCCCAGGATGCACTCGGTGACATTGTTTTCGTCACGCTGCCTGAGCCCGGCTCGACGCTGACGGCCGGCGAGGCATGCGGCGAGATTGAATCAACCAAAAGTGTCGCTGAGATCTATGCGCCCGTGACCGGTGAAGTCGTCCTACGAAATGATGTCGTCGAGACGTCTCCTGAATCCATTAATGCCGATCCTTACGGCGGAGGTTGGCTCGCTGAGGTAACGCCAGCTGATGTAGGAGCAATCGAAGCGCTGTTGAGCGCCGCAGAGTATGAGGCGCTCATCGCTGAGTAAGGGGGAATTTCGGCGACTTCATCCACCGTTCTCTAAAACGCTGTTGACCAGCCCTGACCCTGAACCGTAGGTTTAGTCTTTGTGAGCGAACTCTGTACTTCATGCGGCAAACCGCTAACTCCTGGCGCCCGTTTCTGTGCGGAATGTGGCGCGGTTGTGCAGCGTCCTCCAGCTTCTCCTGACGTGACCGGGACGATCCACTCGTTGGGCACCACCACCGATTCTGGGCCTTTGCCGCCGGTTGACTCCCCAGAGAGTGCTGACTTGGAGCCAGGCAGCCACGTTCTGCTCATCGTGCGCGGGCCCGCATCCGGGAGTCGGATCGAACTAGTCGGAGACGAGATGACGGCCGGCCGGTCTCCAGAGACGGCAATTTTCCTCGACGACATCACCGTCTCCCGTCAACACGCCACCTTCAAGAGGGTGGGCGGTGGGTGGCAACTCGTCGACCTTGGCAGCCTCAACGGAACATATGTGAATCGAGACCGAGTCGACACCGTCGATCTCAACAAGGGTGACGAGATCCAAATCGGGAAGTACCGATTCCACTACCTCGTTGGTCCGGGCGGAGGCGACGAGTAAGTGCAGCAGGCGGTTGACCAGCGACTCACGATCGGTGCGGTGCTCGCACTCTTGCGCAATGAGTTCCCGGATGCGGACGTCACCATTTCCAAGATCCGCTTCCTCGAGGCTGAAGGCCTCGTTGAGCCAGGTCGTACGCCGACGGGGTATCGGAAGTTCTCGACCGCAGACGTTGACCGCCTTCGGTACACCTTGCGGATGCAGCGGGATCACTTCCTGCCGCTGAAGGTAATCAGGGAGCACTTGGACAAGATCGACCGTGGCTTTGAGCCCCCCACCGTCGCGGAGAACGCTCCACGAGTCGTCGTGGACGAAACTGCTGATGACGCGATCCCGGCGCCGTCGCTGTCATCGGTGAGGTCGACGGTGACGATGAGCCTGACGGACTTGGCGGAACAGGTCGAGATGAGCGTGCCCGAGGTCGTCGAGCTCAGGCAGATGAAGCTGATTGCTCCGCTTCCTGGCACCGACGAATATGGGGTCGACGCTGTTGAGGTTGCCCGTGGAATCGCGGTCCTGACGCAGTTTGGGATTGAAGCGCGCCACTTGCGGCCGGTCATGAACGCGGCGGATCGTCAGGTTCAGCTCATCAGCAACCTGCTCGGGCCGAAACTCGCCGGTAGTGATGCGCAAGCGGCAGACGAAGTGAGGGATGAAGCACAGGAGTTGGCGAAAGAGCTCTTGCGCCTGCAATCCACAGTGATGCGCACGATTTTGGCCGAGGAGTTCGGCAGCCCAAAGTAGAGCCGCGAACGGTGGTTCTGTGCGCCGGACGCCGGGACTGCGCGAGGTTTTGGGCCAAGTTTGATAGTCCTGAACCGGTTGTCGGCGTACAGTGAATCCGTGATTGACGTCGAAGTTGTCGGGGTCAGAGTAGAGATGCCGAGCAACCAACCCGTGCTGTTGCTGCGTGAAGTAGGTGGAACACGGTTCCTCCCGATCTGGATTGGGGCGGTCGAGGCGACTGCGATCGCTTTTGCCCAACAAGACGTTGAGCCACCGCGCCCACTTACCCATGACTTGCTCGTGCTGCTGTTGGAGCAGTGGGGCCACGAACTGAGGGCCGTGCAGATCGACAGTCTGGAAGACGGAGTCTTCTTCGCGAGTCTGGTGTTCAGCGATGGCACGACAGTCAGCGCACGTCCGTCGGACGCAGTTGCGATTGCACTGCGCACTGGTGCGCCGACATCAGTTGCCGATGAGGTATTCGCCGAAGCTGGTGTCGAGACTCCGGAAGAAGAGCAAGAAGATGAGGTGGAGGCCTTCCGGGAATTTCTCGATTCTGTCTCGCCTGAAGATTTCGGTGGAAGTGCACCGCCGGACGCAAATAGTGTCGAGTAGCGGATAAATCACCTCAAAGCTAACCCTGTACTGGACGTTTAGGGTTGAGATGGTTCAGACTTTATTGGCAGATAGGTGCGTCGTAGGTTGACGCTGGATAGTCAGATCCCTACGGTGCGCAGTGAGGTTAGTTGCGTTCTCGTTGGAGGATTTCGTGAGTGAGTCATCGGATAGCGGCGTTAGTGGTCCTCGAATGCATGCGCAACAGGAGGCACTTTTCGAGACGTCGGGCGACAGTCTGTCGCCAGACGTTGGCTACCGCGGCCCGATCGCTTGCAGCGCAGCAGGCATCACCTACCGGCAACTCGACTACTGGGCGCGTACCGGCCTAATCCAGCCAAGCATTCGCACGGCCCAAGGCTCGGGCTCGCAGCGCCTCTATTCCTTCCGCGACATCTTGGTGCTCAAGGTCATCAAACGCCTACTCGATACCGGCGTCTCATTGCAGAACATTCGGGCCGCTGTCGAACATCTTCGCGATAGGGGAGTCGACGACCTCGCGGAAATCACCTTGATGAGCGACGGTGCGAGTGTCTATGAATGCACCTCGGAGCAGGAAGTCATTGATCTCGTTCGCGGTGGTCAAGGAGTGTTCGGCATCGCAGTCGGCCGCGT
>DMNR01000221.1:3707-5865 GCA_003452655.1 Actinomycetota bacterium
GTGAAGTCCGCGAATTCGCGGTTGGCTCGGCTTGCGAAGAGGCGTAACAGGTGAATACCGAATACCGGAACCGTCACATCGGACACTCCGATGCTGACCGCGATCTGATGCTCGCTCAACTGGGATACGAAACCATCGAGGACCTGATGGATTCGGCGCTGCCAGAGGGCGTGCGATCCCGGATAGAGCTAGCCCTGCCAGCACCGATCAGCGAAGACGAACTCGCCACCGAACTTGCCGAGCTCGGAGATAGAAACGAACTGCGGACCCCAATGCAGGGCCTGGGCTATTACCGGAGCATCACGCCGGCGGTTATTCGCAGGAACGTGCTCGAGAATCCTGCTTGGTACACGGCTTACACGCCTTACCAGCCCGAGATCTCCCAGGGCCGACTCGAAGCCCTGTTGGTGTTCCAGACGATGGTCGCCGATCTCACCGGCCTGGCGACGGCGAATGCCTCATTGTTGGACGAGCCAACGGCCGCGGCCGAGGCAATGTCGATGGCTCGTCGGCTCAGTAAAAGCGCTAGTCCCAGATTCATGGTTGATGCAGACACACACCCCCAGACGCTGGCAGTACTGGCAACTCGCGCAGAACCGATTGGAATCGAGATCGAACTGTTCGATCGATTGGGCGGAGCACCGCAAGGGGAGTACTTCGGGATTCTCCTGAGCTACCCAGGGTCGTCAGGATCGATCGGGGGTGACTTCGCCGCTATCGCACAAGCAGCGAAGTCTGCCGGGGCGATCGTCGCCGTTACCACCGATCTACTTGCGCTGACATTACTGGAAAGCCCAGGGGAGTGGGGTGCTGATATTGCTGTGGGCTCGGCTCAACGCTTTGGTGTTCCACTCGGATACGGCGGGCCGCATGCGGGCTTCATGGCGGTTCGGGAAGGGATTGAACGCAACCTTCCTGGGCGGCTCGTGGGAGTCAGCCACGATTCCGCCCAACAGCCGGCGTATCGGTTGGCGCTACAAACGCGCGAGCAACACATTCGACGCGAACGAGCCACGAGCAATATCTGTACGTCCCAAGTTCTTCTTGCGGTCATTAGCGGTTTCTATGCCGCCTACCACGGGCCATCGGGTCTGCGGGCGATTGCCGAACGGGTTAATCAGCGGGCGAGTTCCTTGGCGGCGCGGCTCACGCAGGTTGGCGCCAACGTCGTCCATGACTCCTACTTTGACACCGTTGCTTTTGAACTGCCCGGCGCTGCCGAACAGGCGGTGAAGGCGATCGGTCATGCCGGTATCGATGTTCGTGGTCTGGATGAGAACACGTTCAGCATCTCCGTGGACGAAACCACGACCGCATCAACACTTGACTTGATCGTCGCTGCCGTTAGCGAGGTAACCGCGGCCTCATCGGGTAGTGAAGCTTCCCCGCTCTCGCCATCGATCCCGGCGCGTCTGGAACGAACGAGCGACTTTCTCACTCACCCATGGTTCAGCAGTTACCACTCGGAAACGGCCATGATGCGCTGGCTTCGGCGTCTGGCCGACTTCGACCTCGCGCTGGATCGTTCGATGATTCCGCTGGGTTCGTGCACGATGAAGTTGAACGCAGCCGCGGCGATGGAGCCCATCACGTGGCCGACGTTCGCAAACATCCACCCATTCGGCCCGAAGTCAACCGCCGAGGGATACATCGAACTCATCCATCGACTTCAGGACTGGCTCGCAGCCATTACGGGTTACGCAGCGGTCAGTATCCAGCCAAACGCTGGGTCTCAGGGCGAGTTCGCCGGCCTGTTGGCTATCCGCGCGTACCACCGCGCCAACGGTGACGACCAGCGGAAGGTCTGCCTGATCCCGGCGAGTGCGCACGGAACGAATGCTGCAAGTGCCGCGATGGCGGGGATGAAGGTTGTCGTCGTCGCGTGTGACGAAACCGGGGGAGTTGACCTCGCGGACCTGCGCGAGAAGATCCTCGCGACGGGCACCGAACTCGCTGCAGTGATGCTGACCTATCCGTCGACCTACGGCGTCTATGAAGACACAATCGGCGAGGTATGTCGGTTGATTCACGATGCCGGTGGTCAGGTCTACGTCGATGGCGCGAACCTCAATGCCCTCGTTGGATTTTCCGGACCTGGGGAGTTCGGGGCCGACGTGTCGCACCTCAATTTGCATAAGACGTTCTGCATCCCGCACGG
>DMNR01000221.1:5956-8241 GCA_003452655.1 Actinomycetota bacterium
CTGCATCCCGCACGGCGGCGGCGGTCCCGGCGTCGGACCTGTGGCGGTGCGGGAACATCTGGCCGCGTACCTGCCGGGGCATCCGATGAGTCCTGAGAGCGATGCCCCCAGTGTGGTCGGCCCTGTTAGTGGTGCCCCCTACGGGAGTGCGGGCATCCTGCCCATCCCATATGCGTATATCCGAATGATGGGTGCTGCAGGGCTTCGTGATGCAACTGCTCACGCGGTCCTGGCCGCGAACTACGTTGCCAAGAGGCTCAACCAGCACTACCCCGTCCTGTACACCGGGAATGCCGGTCTCGTGGCCCACGAGTGCATCCTTGACTTGCGGGAGATCACCAAGCAGACCCAGGTGACTGTCGACGACGTTGCCAAGCGACTCATCGACTACGGGTTCCACGCACCGACCATGTCGTTCCCGATCGCCGGGACTCTGATGGTTGAGCCCACAGAGAGTGAGGACCTGGGGGAGTTGGATCGTTTCTGCGACGCAATGATCTCGATCCGAGCTGAGATTGCCGAGATCGCCGCTGGCAATACGTCCGTCGAATCGTCACCATTGCGCTCAGCCCCACACACGGCGGCCGCGCTGGTTGGGGAGTGGGACCGGAGTTACACCCGCGAGCAGGCAGTGTTCCCCGCGTCGCATTCCCAACGCAGCAAGTATTGGCCGCCGGTTGGGCGCATCGATGGAGCCTATGGCGATCGCAATCTGATGTGTTCGTGTCCGCCTGTCGAAGCCTTCGAGTGACGTGGACTCAACAGCATTCGCACTGCTGATTGTTGCGCTGGCGGTCGGTTCGGTTTGCAAGTATCGCCGGATAAACCCCGCCTTGCCGTTGATCGCTGCTGGCCTGATCTTCGACTACTTCATTCCGGACGTCATCACAGAGCTACCTGACCCCGAATTCATTCTGACCTTGGTGCTGGCACCGCTGGTCTTTGCTGCCGCACTCGCGAGTTCGGCTGTCGATTTGCGTCGGATTAGGCGCAGCGTGTTGCTGTTGGCAGTCGTGCTGGTGGTGATTACCACCGTCATTGTTGGGGTTGTGGCGTCGGCGACTCTGGCAGCACTGACGTTGGCGTCCGCCTGCGCCCTGGGTGCAATCTTGGCTCCCACCGATGCTGTCGCGGCGGCATCTGTTGCCTCGAAGATCGGTCTGCCGTCGCGGGTTCAATTGGTTATTGAGGGGGAGAGCCTCGCCAACGACGGCACGGCTCTGACCATTCTGCGGGTGGCAACAGTCGCGGCCGTAACAGGGTCAGTGACGGTGCTCGACAGCAGCAAGATCCTCGTGTTGGCGGTGGTTGGCGGCATCGCCGTCGGCGCGCTCGGTGGCTGGCTGATTAGCCTGCTCATTCGACTTGCGCGTGAGCCGATTGTTGGAAACGCGATCTTGCTCCTGACGCCATTCGTGGTGTACGAATTCTCCGAAGAAATCGGAGGTTCTGGCCTGCTGTCAGTGGTCATCACCGGGGTGTGGATCGCGCACACGACCAGTGTCAAAGGCAACTACCGCATGCGGCTGCAAGCAGATTCGATCTGGGGCTTGATCACCTTCATCCTCGAATGCTTTGCCTTCGTGCTGGTGGGAGCTGAGTTCTTCGACACCTACAACCGGGTTCAGGAGCCAGGCTGGGGTGCGCTGATCGGGCTCGCGGTGGCGGTAACCCTGCTCATCACGGCCATCCGGTTCTTGTTCATGGGCGGCTGGTTCCTTCTCGGTCCGAAGCTTTCACCAGACAAGTTCACCGACCGGCGCGCAACTGGCAAGGAGTTCATCGCGATTGCACTTCTTGGTGTCCGTGGACCTATCTCGGTTCTGGCGGCGTTCTCTATCCCGGTGATGACGGATTCAGGGGAGGGGTTCCCGGGGCGCGACCTGATCCTGTGCGTGACGTTTGCCGTGGTGATCGTCTCGTTGCTGTTCAGCTTCCTCGGTGCGCCCATCATCAGACGACTCAAGTTGACCTCACGGACGGATCGAGATTCGCTGCACGCTGCCAGGCTTGCGTCCGCTCGCGCTGCCTTGCGTAGGTTCGACGAACTTGTTGCCCAAGCCGATGCTGATGGGGAACCGTTGGATCCCTCGCTGGTTGAAGTCATGCGTGCTCAGACCGCCCGCAGAGTGTCAGCGCTGAAAGCTGGAGCCGGCAACCCAAAACATTCCGCCACCGAATATCTCTTGACGCGAGAACAAATCCGGCAGTCGATGCTGGAGGCGGAACGAGAGGAACTTGCACGCTTGCGTTCTGACAAGCAACTCTCTGGCGAAGTCTTCAAA
>DMNR01000303.1 GCA_003452655.1 Actinomycetota bacterium
AGCGGAATCGGTGAACTCGACCGTGTCCTGGGCGGAGGGCTGGTAGCGGGTGCCGTGATCCTGTTGGCCGGTGAGCCGGGGGTCGGTAAGTCCACTCTGTTGCTTGAGGTTGCTGCTCGAACGGCGCAGCAGGGACCAGTCCTCTACGTGACAGGTGAGGAATCTGCCTCCCAGGTACGCATGCGAGCACAGCGGGTCGGCGCTCTTCACGACGACCTGATGCTCGCTGCCGAGACGGACCTGGCCGCTGTGCTCACCCATATCGAAGACGTGAACCCGCGGCTCATCATCGTTGATTCAATCCAGACAGTCGCTGCAGCCGACGTGGACGGGGCCCCCGGCGGAGTCGCCCAGGTACGCGAAGTTGCCGGTGTCCTCATTAGGGCGGCGAAGCAACGCGGGATCACTACGATCTTGGTCGGCCATGTGACCAAGGACGGCTCGGTCGCAGGTCCGCGAACCCTCGAGCACCTCGTGGATGTCGTCCTCAACGTGGAAGGCGACCGGCACGCGCGACTTCGGTTGGTACGGGCCCAGAAGAATCGCTTCGGGCCAGCGGATGAGGTTGGCTGTTTCGACCTCGGAGACGAAGGAATCCGCGAACTTTCGGATCCGAGCGAGTTGTTCGTGACGCGACGCCACGATCCGGTCTCCGGGACGGCGATCACGGTTGCGATGGAGGGCACCCGCCCACTGGTCACCGAGGTTCAAGCTCTTGTTGACCCAACGAGCCCGGGGCAAGCGAGGCGAGCCACCAGCGGTCTGGATGCCTCTCGGGTCGCGATGGTGCTTGCGGTATTGGAGCGTCGCGCAGGGATCGGTCTCAAGACTCACGACACATACACCGCCACAGTTGGCGGCGTGAAGCTAACTGAACCTGCCGCTGACCTGGCCGTGGCGATCGCAGTTGCTAGCGCCCTCGTGGATCGTCCCGTACCGGCCGGAACTGTGATCATTGGCGAGGTCGGACTGGCCGGAGAGGTTCGTCGGGTCACCGGAACACCACGTCGCCTCGCCGAGGCAGCGCGTCTTGGCTTCACCCACGCGATCGTCGCTCACGAACCGGGGACCATCCCGGCAGGGATCAAGGTGTATGAAGCTGCCGACATTCGTTCTGCGATCGACGCAGCCTTCAAATCACCCGGCCGGGCCGGAATCGCCTAGCCCTCGACCGAATGGCGTGTGTTGCGTCGGTGAGACACTTTGCCCGTGGCAACTCAACACCTCACGACACCTGAGGACACTGACCTCTTCCTGGAAACCCTGGCGGCGGTTGCGCCAGGTACCGCACTGCGCGACGGGCTGACAAGAATCCTGATGGGGGCAACCGGGGCACTCATCGTTCTCGGCAACAGTGACGTGATCGAGACCATGAGTGGTGGCGGGTTCACGATCGACGTCGAATTCACCGCAACCCGCTTGCGTGAACTTGCCAAGATGGATGGCGCCATCATCTTGAACTCCAACGCTGATCGGATTCTGCGGGCCGGAGTTCAACTGTTGCCTGACGGCGCACTTCCGACAGAGGAGACCGGCACGCGGCATCGAACGGCTGACCGTGTGGCGCAGCAAGCCGGATTCCCGGTGCTCTCGGTGAGCAAGTCCATGAAGACCATCGCCCTCTACGTGCGCGGCCACCGGCACGTGCTGGAGGACTCATCGGCAATCCTCAGCCGCGCGAACCAAGCCCTGGCCACGCTCGAGCGTTACAAGTTCCGACTCGATGAGGTTTCTTCTGTCCTGTCGGCCCTCGAAATCGAGGACATGGTGACAGTTCGCGACGTGGCTGCGGTCGCACAGCGGCTGGAGATGGTGCGCCGGATCGCCGCGGAGATTTCCGACTACGTCGTTGAGCTCGGAACCGATGGACGCTTGCTGTCGTTGCAGCACGAGGAACTTGTGGCCGGCGTTGAGGAAGGCCGAATGTTGATCGTGCGCGATCACGTCCCGGTGGCCGCCGACGACGTCAGCGTCGAATCGGTGCTTAACGCGCTCGACCGCCTCTCCGCGCCCGACCTGCTCGACTTCGAGCTCATCGCCAATGCATTCGGGCTCGGTGGTGGTTCCGAGGGCCTCGATACCGCAGTGACTCCGCGCGGATACCGTCTCCTGCACCGCGTTCCACGACTTCCGGACTTCGCGATAGAACGCTTGGTTGATCACTTTGGAGACGCTCAGCGGTTACTTGCTGCCACGAGCGACCAGTTGCAGGCCGTCGACGGAATCGGCGACACGAGAGCTCGCAGCATCCGTGACAACTTGTCTCGGATGGTCGAGTCGAACTTCCGTTAGGCCGCCGACGTCAGATCAGACCGAACTCTCGCTAAGAGATGGTGAAGGTGGCGGGATTGCTCTTGACTTGGTCGTTCTTCCCGATGACCTCGTAGCTGCCCGGTGGAGCAGATGCCCCGCTCGTAGGACAGTTGCCCGGACTCGTTTGCTGCTGATTCCAGTTGGCGTTGAGTTGGTAGACGTTGCCAGGCTCGATCGTCTGGACTTGGTCCGTCCCCGCAGGAGCACAGTCATCACTCGACCACACGTTACTGCCGCCGCTTTGGACCAGCACCGTGTTGGGCTTGGTACCCACGTTGCGGGCGCATGCCTTATCGGAGATGTTTTTGATTGCCATCGTGAACGTGATGGGTGTGCCCGAAGGGAATGAGGTTCCCTTGTCTGGCTTGACGGTGACCTCAATGTCGGAATCCGTGCATGCCGTTCCGCTGGCCGATGTCGAGGGGCTGGGGGATGCGGAGGTACTCGCGGTTGCGGAGGGGGTCGGTGACGGTGAGGGTGCTGCTGTCGGAGTCGGATCCGATGAGCACGACCTTAGAAGCATGAAGAAGATGATGAGTACGACGAGGACGCCGAGACCGACAAGTAGCCGACGGCGCCAATAGACGCCTGGCTCTTCTGGACCGACGGGGTTCATGACGCTGCTCACGGCGGAAACGCTAACAAGCCTTCGCGCCAACCAATGCAGCAGTGTCGCCGATTGAGGGTGTGTCGTGACTTTCTTCGCCGCTGGCTGACGCTGCGGAGTCGCAAACGCACCCTCCGCCACTTCCCGCCGTCCCAGTGACGGCACACTTACCCAGTGACTCCAGCGATCGGTTCCGGTGTCCTCGATACCGTTTGCGGAGCAGTCATCTGTGAGCCGGTGACGGACTGGTTCGAGGTGTCGGCACGCGAGTTGCCGTGGCGAACTCCCAACGCCTCCACGTGGGGCATCTTCGTCAGTGAGGTGATGTCACAACAGACGCCCGTCGCGCGCGTCGCACCTGCGTGGATTTCGTGGATGAAGCAGTGGCCCTCCCCTGGCGACCTGGCTGCGGCGACTCCGGCCGAGGTCATACGAGCCTGGAACCGCCTTGGGTATCCGCGTCGGGCACTGCGGCTTCGGGATGCCGCGGTAATGATTCGTGACGAGTTTGACGGCCAAGTTCCCGCCACCTACGACGAGTTGCTGACGCTGCCCGGCGTCGGCGACTACACCGC
>DMNR01000234.1:0-416 GCA_003452655.1 Actinomycetota bacterium
CGGACGCGTTTCATCGAAGACCATCCGCCCAAGAGCGACGCGGACGCCAACAACGGCCTGTGCTGGCGTCCAAGTGGATTTGGCGCATCAGTGATTCATCCTCATCAGGGGACCGATGGCTCTGGAAACCAGGCGCCCGGATCAATCTGCCCGCAGTAGATGTAGTTCAGGCCGTTGCCATCTCCTAGGTCAACGGGTGTGAAGACAGATCCATGCTCATTGACGTAGAACCTTCCACCTTGATGACCGCGCACTTCCCGGATCACGCGAACCGCTCGGGCGACCAGAGCACGGTCACGAAGTACCCTCGACAGCTTCACTTGACGTGTGACACCGGGCCGAACCGAGGGCGGATCGGTGTCGGTAAGTGCCGGCGTTTCAAAGTAGATATCGTTACCTCCGGCAGCGAGAACGTA
>DMNR01000234.1:605-5093 GCA_003452655.1 Actinomycetota bacterium
CGACCGGAACAATTAGATGGTGATACTCGTTGATGTAAAAGACGCCACCGCTCTGCCCATCCGCTGCTTCCTTGATCTGATTGACACGATCGACGATATCGGAATCTCCGCCTTCGACCGCCAGGTACATCAAGCCTTCTCCGAGATCGTAATGAACCGTAACCTTCCACTCCCTATCAATCATTCTGACGCCGTACTTGGCCAGCTTGCTGACGTTCTGGGGCCATAGGCCCCGGTATAGCAGATGCTCTGGCATTACGCTCTCCCCTCGATCCAGCGTTCCCAATTGTGAAAAACAGACGTTGAAACCCGCCCAACATAGTAGGGGCGAGAACCACCGTTGCGTTCTTGTCGGTTGGTGGTGACATGACCGCCAATGGTGATACGGACACGGCCGGAATTCTCTCCGGGACGTGCTTTCCGAAAGCCTTCGAGCAACGACGCGTTGGGAGCAGCAATCACTTCTTGCGTCTCTTCCTGCCCGTACTCGGTTTGCCGATACCACCCGGACGTTAAGGAGCCGTCCGAGCGGATCGTGCTTTCAAGACCGATGGTCCCAGGCCCGGGCCAGATGCTGCCGGGTGCTAGGTGCTGAAGATTGGAAAAGTCGAGAACCTGGCAGCCATCACCATTCAGGATCAGCGCATCGCTGCTACGACCAATCAAGACACGCTCGCTGTCGTTCTGCAAGGGCTTCACGGTGAAGCCGTTGGGGAGGAATACAATCCGTCCCCCTTGCCAATGAGCCTTGATCAGTTGAACAAGATCATGGATGCCTTGGGTTTGTCGAGCGGTCCAGAACTCCTGGCCACTCTCGGTAACGACAGTAGCGCCAAGCAGGCCGCTGCGAACCCGGAAACCCGCGTTGTTCCCGCGTGCCGGCGAATACGGCCCAAGCCATCGAGGAAATGGAAACGCTTCGGGCTGGAAGATCATGATCGGAACTCCAGGGGTGCGGATGCGCCATCGAAGCTTAAGCGTTCGCCACCGAGTTCGATCCAATAACCGTTACGCCCATCCCAGCAGAGTTCTCGGATGGCTTGCTGTTTCTCTCCTTCGAGATCGTGAATCCACTTGAGGAGGTCCACTTGAATTTTGCCAGACTCCGGCGACTGGGCCTTCTCTGGCGATCTGGCGAAAACTTCGTTGCGCCCGCGCTTGCATGCGATGACGCGGCGTCCGGACACACTCTTCACCATCAATCGTACCGTCGTGTCGCTTTCGACCGCAGGCTCGGGCAAGGCGATATCTCCGAGGTAGGTCCAGAGTGCATCATGGCTTGGCCCATCGCCCGACCGGACGATCAAGTGGCCGCATGGGGTCCGAACGGCGCGCCGATATCGATTGGCTTCGCAAATGGCCGCGATAGCATCCGTGGGAGCGCGGACGAGCGATTCGTCTTCAAGCCGCAAGTTGCCTGCCTGATCGACCTTCATTTCAATGCCGGTCGGTTGTGCGGGATACGGCTCGCCGATAACCAGCTCTGCAGGTTCGATCTCGACGCACGGCGGGAGATACTTCCTCGGTGCCAGGTCTTGCTCGACGAAAGTCTCTTGCAAGGTCTGCAAACTGGTTGAGATGCTCGTATCGGCTGCCGCTCCTGGATCCCATTGGAAGTAGCGGTTGCGCTGTGCGCCGATGACCGACTCCCAGTCGGCCTTCTGATAGATTGACTCATCCTCGGTATCGCGGACGTACAACACGAAGATGATCGCGCCGCCGTCGCCTTCCTTGCGTCTGAGCATGCGGCCCAGGCTTTGAATCCTCTGACGGACGGAGCCGCTTGAAGCCGCGATGATGCCCAAATCAGCAGAGGGCACATTGAACCCTTCAACCAGGGACTTGGCGCTGACGATGGTGCGCGCTATCCCGCGTCGGAAGGCATCAATATTGCCGGTACGGATTCCCTGAGGGAGTTTGCTGTGTTCGAGGACTGCGGGAATTCCATGTTCCAGCGCGGCAAGGAAGATGCGGTCGATTTCCTCGATGGTTTCGTGGAAGACTATGACCTTGCGCCGACTGTCCTGCATCGCGGCGAGAAGGATTCGTATGGTCAAGTCCGCGCGAGACCCAGCGCGATAGACCAAGCGCTTTCTTTCGCTCGCCATGCCAATGAATCGCGCAGCATCACCGCCGCCTCTTGTCGCTTGGGTCTGGCACCAAGGAATGAACGATTGCGAACTTCGACTGCGACGAAATGCGGCCTGAAGGTCGCGTCTGAGCTCCGAAATCTCGCGACTGAGACGCGCATAGACCTCTTTCTCCTTTGCGTTCAAAGGTAATCCGACATGCCACACTTCGAAGGGCGTCAGGAGTCCTGCAGCAAGGCTTTGCCGCAACGAGAATTCGAAGATGATGGGACCGAGCGCTCTGCCGACGTCGCTTTCAGCATAGACTTGGTCGGATGGAACGGAGTCGTCGCCTTGATCCGTTTCCGGGGTGGCCGACAGACCCAGCGTATATTTCGGGTTCGAAAGAAAGATTTTGCTGGCTTCGGTGGCGTTTGCCCTGTGGCATTCGTCGACGATGAGGAGCATCCGGGAAGCCCAGCCGGCCTTCTGCACGAATCCGGGCAACCGGTCCCGCGCGGAGTTGAGTACACAAATCAGGATACGAAGGTTCACCCCGTCACTGATGTTTTCTCCACCGCCCATCAATCCGATAGTTGAGGTTGGCAGATTGGCCTCGGCGAGCTCATCCCGCCATTGATGCATGAGGGGAATCGTCGGGACAACGATCGCCAACCGGAGGTCATGCTCTTTCTCATTCTGAAGCGCTTGAGCTACGGCCAAGGCAAAGATTGTCTTGCCGCCGCCGGTAGCGACTTTCACGGTGCCCTTGCCAAGCGCAAGCCACTTGGCCAAACAGTCACGCTGCCAACTGTGCAGCGTGACACCTTCCCCGACCAGCCGCCACTTATCCGGGACGTCGATCGGCGCTGCCGGAGCGACCTCGCTGGTGTCGTCTTCCTGCTCGTCAATGTCGTTTTCCGAAGATTGGGTAGCTCGTCTCTCGGCCAAGGATTGCCGAGTCAGCAGTTGCTGGAGCAACAAGCGATCCAGATCGCCAAACGGGACGTCGTGGGGGTGGTTACTTGCCATCTTGGTAGACCAGTCGGTAGGTCGCGGGATACAGGATCAAGTTGCCTTCTTTACACAGTGCTTTGAGTTTCTCTCCACGAATTTCCACAACGTTGCCTGTTGGGCTGGAAAGCAGCAGCGCATGGTTCTTCGGGAATTTTTCGAACATGCCCCATACCTCGGCATTGATCTGCAAGGGCTCGTGCTCCAGGCAGTGATCTTTGGCCCAGTAGTGGCAGGCGATCTCGCCGGAATCATTACCGCGTATCCACGAGAATGACTCTCCGTGAGCACGCGAGATCCGACTGCCATCGGGATGCGAGTACAGGTCGTTAGAGACCTTCTGGAAACCATGGCTCTGAGCAAACCGCTCGACGACGCCCAATGTTGTCGGCCTCGGTGATGGTCGCGGCCTTGGACGAGGATCGTCGTGACCCTCCAAATTCGCCACAGCATCATCTGGAGACGGTTCCGACTCTGCTGCGGGCGTTGGGTCGCTGATTGAAGCGTCTTCAACCGCAGCTGTTTCGTCTGCCTGGTCGGCCAGAGGTGGTTCCAGTGATTCTGTTCGTCTGCGCGGCGAGGCGTCATCCGCCTCAACGTTGTTCGCGTTGGCGAGTTCGGGTTCGGCATCGCCGAAAGAGGGCGCAGATAGGTCGAAATTTTGCTCCATGTACTCCGTGACCTCAGACGGTGATCGACCGAAGCAATAGCTCAACGCGGCAACGATATCTGGACGGTTGAACGCGCGCCCGATCCTTTCCGGAACAAGCCGAGCAAGACGCGCATTTGGCAGATTCTTGACGTAGAGGATCTTGTCTCGCCAAACAACGTCTGCATCCCTGGCTGTGCCCGCCGGGGTTCCGTCGATGTAAGGCACGATTTCCAGGGACGGCGTGTATTGCCATACCGTTTCTGCAAGCTGTGTGGCAAGTTTTCGAATGCGCGATTCTTCTACACCGTCGGCGTCCAGGCGCATGCGGCCGATGTCGACACCAAGCTGGGCAATCCACGCCTTTCGTTCAGGACGTGCGAATCCGCCTTGCTGCTGCGTGAAGCGCTCTTCGAGCTTCGAGGCCAATGTGGGGAGTTCTGAGAAGGGCGGGAGATCCTGGATTTCGACCGACAAACGCTGAAAGTCTGCTGTTTTTTTCTTGATTCCGAGGTGCAACTGACTCCAGGGAATCAGTGATCGCATGGTCAATGAGAAGCTGAGCGACGCAACAGGCACCCACTCTCCTGCCAAATTGATCCAGCCGCTGCATTCATTCCAGATGCGAAAGGCATGTCGAGCCAACAAGGCTTTTACGCGTCTAAGATCCTCGGGCGGGAGTGACTCGCTCCAAGGCAAAGTCTTCAGCCAAGCGATAGCGCGGTCAGCCGTCGGACGTTCCGCCATTCCGATTTT
>DMNR01000234.1:5220-8184 GCA_003452655.1 Actinomycetota bacterium
CCGCCCAACCGCAGTTCTCAGTCAGGACGATCCTTTCCTCCAGCAGGGCCTGGGTGATGTTCGCGAGATCTTCGGTGGAACACGCATCGGTCATCTGATCCAGTCGCAGATACCACTTCTCGACCTCATGAATTGGCGGAGTTTCGGACTTGGCAAGGGCTCGCAAGCAATTCAGCAAGCGGTCCGGGCCTGTCGGTGTGTTGCGCACTCCTAGGAGAGTGAGCAATGGACGATGGCTCTCGGTGTCTAGCTTGCCGTGAATGAAAGGCTCGACGTCGATCAGCGATTCGGTCTCAGGGGCCCGGCGCAATAGGTCCGCCGGCTTGCGGCAAGAACCACGGGTATCGGGTAGGCATGGGAGATCGCGGAACTTCAGTATCCAATCAGGCAGAAGCGGCAGAGAAGTGATCGAGCGGGTGTTCCCGGTGGTCGCAACCTGTAGCACCGAAGCGGATGAGGCTGATTTCCAGAACGACACGGACTGAGCAAGCACGAGCTCCATGATTTGGTGCCAGACGCGCTCGTCACTCAACGACAACTGCGCCCAATGGCGCCACAAGTCATCGTCGAAGTCCCAATCATCAATGACATACTGACTCGTCACGAAGGGGCGCCAAGGAGTTCCGGAAAAACCTCGCCGTGCCACTTCTTTCATCGCATTTGCGCGCCCACGCAGGGGTGTTTTCTTCTTGGTCAACGGGGCAAACATCGATATCCGAGACCGGCCAGTTGTGGTCCACTGAAGCCATTCTTCCGACGTACACGAGGTGAACGAATTGGTATAGTCCGGGTGCAAGAAATGTTGTTGGCGCCAAGTTTCGGGCAATAAGTCTTCAAGCGACCCGGAGGGGTCGAAGATGATGACGGCGGAAATGCCATGCCGACGATTGTCTCTGGTTACGAACTGAAAAGACGGCCCCAGGGTCGCGCCAAGCTTGCTCGCGATCTGGGCTATCCGGACGCAATCGGCGATCGGAACTGACTGCTGAGCGAAGAAAGCCGCTGCGACTTTTTCAATGACTTTGCTCACATCGCTTGCGTCATCGAGACCGGTGGTCTTGAGCATCGAATGCGCAGCATGGATTTCCTGCTGCAAGCCAACATCCGGTTTTTCATCGGCCGCCCCACGGCGCTCCTCAGCGAGGAACCGGATCCAGTTCTGGTTAAGGACCAAGAGATGGTTTGCAAGAAAATCCCAGTCTTCATCAGATTGCAGCAGACGTCTTTCGCCGAGGCGGACGATCTCCTCTGCCGAGTACATCTCGTCCTTTCCCTGAACGGGAAAGATGCGTACTTTCTTGGCATCAACTTTTGGTGAGTACTTGGTGATATCCGGCGCCACATACGCCCACAAGGACAAGAGGCGGCGCCAGGTCTTGGGTCTCGGTAAATGAACGCTCTGTAATACGGCAAGGAACTGATCGCTCGAGATTGCCTCGATCGCACCCCAACGAAGCAGTTTGTCTCGGTCGCTATCGAAGGCCGTCGTCGCAAACGCGGGGCGGGCTGCCGCATCGAGAAATCCCGCGACCGTGTCGGCCGGCCAAACGTCGCACAATTGCTCGGGGATAACGACACTCTGACCTGCCGTCGTTAGATTCGCGGCATCGGTGAGAACGTATTCAGCGTCGTCAAGCTGAGCGCGGAACGATCCCTCAACGGTGGTGGCGCAAACGCCTTCCAGTGAGTTGTCATCGAAGTCAACATCAGGAAGCAAAGCGTAAGCGCCGGCACGTTCGGCAAGGTCCATTGACCCCTGCTGCAACCAACCGGCCATGGCATCAGCGGCCAACGATCCCGCCCGTTCGAGCAGCCAGCGGTTGGTGGGAGATGTTTCCGGATCCTTGATCTTGAGCCGTGCCGGATCCTGAATGAACGGGGCATTGCAGGCGAAAGGCAAAGTGGTCTTGACGCCTGTCGGCAACACGACGTAGAGGCGCCCTGATACACCCAGCACGATCTCAACCTTGCATGGCGGAAAATCTGCGTCCTGCTCAACGCCCAACATTCGCTCCTGTCGAATCTCAGTGAGCGAATCTTGCGGAAATTGCTCGGCGCTTGAACGGACCACAAGGTACTTCTTGTCGGTACTTCCAAGCATGCCCATCCATTCAGTGTTGCGAACAGGGCCGGGACCGAGACTCTCCCATCCGATGCCATGACCTGCGATCCGCAGGCAGCGGATATGCTTGAAGAACAGGAGAGACACTGGGCTATCCAGCCATTCCTGCAAATTCAACTGGACTTCACGGCGTCGTCGCTCGTCATTCATGACCACGCGAACCACAGTCCTGTTCGGGTTTGTAGCCGGTAGGTCGACCCACGCCGGCTCGGTGAATCTCTGGCGATGAAAAGCGACCGTCAGCGTCGGCGTATGGAGTTCGACGGTATCGCCAAGACTGAATGTGCTCTTGAATCCAATGCCGCGAAAGCCGATCGTGTGCAGGGCCCGCTTGTTCGAGTAGCCGAAGCGACACAGCGATGCAAAGTGTTCCTCGGTAAAGTCCTCACCGTTGTGCGCAAAGATGAAGCAGCCGTCCGTGATATCGACGGATGCCTCGGTTGCGCCCGCATCGTCGGCGTTTTGGAGCAATTCGGACAAGACGTGTCGCGGGCTTTGCACCTGCTTGAAAAGTTGGTGCCAGGGCCCGGCAAGTTCGGGGTCGCGCTCCAGTTGATCCCAGCGCTGGACCGCCTTGTCCCGAAGTGTCTCGAAAAACGCAGGCCTGCCGTTCATCCAGGCGCCTCGGCACGCACGAGCAATTCGGCAAAGTCATAGTTCACGCTGGTCACTCCGAAATCCGGCTCGCGCTGAAAAGGCTGACGCAGATAGTGGCAGCGGTGCGTGTCTTCGCCGGTGAATTCGACAATGGCGAGGATGAAGTCGTCGGGCTTGTTCAGTGAGTACAGGATTTCGTTGCGCGTGACGGTGATCGTCGGCGCGCCGGAGACACGGCCCTTGAC
>DMNR01000145.1:0-133 GCA_003452655.1 Actinomycetota bacterium
TATGCCCAGCGCTGGGTGGAGGCCCAGCGTGGATTGCAGGTGGTGAGGGTAATCAGCTTGTCGCTGGGCAACGGCGCACCCGCGGCCCGTGAAGGCGTGAACGGTTGTGGCTCGATCACCCAGACGTCGGATG
>DMNR01000145.1:283-710 GCA_003452655.1 Actinomycetota bacterium
GGATCTTGTCTCGCTGGAGTTCGTACACGACCCACTGCGAAGCCGTTCTCACCACCACCTTGTCGCCGTCACGCAGTTGGTCGAAATCTGCGAATGGCTCGCCATTGGTCGCTCGATGACCGGCGACGGCGAAGTTGCCGACCTGATCGGGCAAGGCAGTTTGGGGGTAGTGCCCAATCCCGGCTGAAAGTTGCGGTCGATCGACACCTTGAACGACCGGCGTTCCCCACACCTTCGACTTGAGGCGCGGGATATACATCAGCGCGAACGGTTCTCCGGTTGGCGGAACCCCGTTTACCCACGATGACTGATCAGTTCCTGCGAATAGCGACTGCGCGGCCGAGCGCGCCTGATTGGTCGAGGCCGACGCTGAAACGTTCGTCCACCACACTTGGTAGACGACGAAGAGCAGAAAGATCACGCCGAG
>DMNR01000145.1:889-5975 GCA_003452655.1 Actinomycetota bacterium
GGCGAAGCGTCGTGCGGATCTGCCACAGCCGGTACAGTACGGCGTTAGTTGCCCTATCGCACGTGCTGTCATGGCGCGCACCAGACACATCAGGAAGGTCATCGCGATGCCTGAATCGAAACCACGCAAGAAGGACACCTACACCCCGCCGCCGAGCAAGAAGCCGGTGAAGATCGGCTCGCCGCGTTGGGTAGCACCCCTCATGCTGACCTTCTTCATCCTTGGCCTGCTGTGGATCGTTGCGTACTACATCGCGCCGACCGCCCCGATCATGTCTGATCTGGCCTACTGGAACGTTGTGGGCGGATTCGTTCTCATCGGATTGGGTTTTGTCGTCAGCACGAAGTGGAAGTAGCTGGGCAGCTGTCGTGGTCAAGCCACTAAGCGGCTGACGGCGTCCTCGCTTCACGATCACGTTTGACCAAGTACGCGCTGAGGCGCCCGGCCACAATGAAGATCACCCAGATCACGTTCGACAGAACCGGACTGTCGAAGGCAACAACGAGGATCAGTGCGATCAAGAAAGCGCTGACCGCTGTCGCCGACCGAATCGTTGCAATCAAGCGTTCAGTTGGTGTGCCGAGCTCCACCGTGAGATTTCGTGCCCTTGAGCCGTACTGACCAAGTACTGCCATCGCCAAACCGGTCAGGAACATCATCAGCAGGTAGAACGACAGGGCGGGTACCGCGACGTCGCGTGCATTGATCGCCGCGGCTATCGGCAGAAATGAAATGAACATCAAGAAGATCAGATTCAGCCAGAGCACGACTGGGTCGGCACCGCGCAGATAGGTGAAGATTCGGACGTGCCCTCGCCAGAAGAGTGTGATCAGCACGAAAGTCACGAAGTAGGTCCAGGCGGGAACATTGGCGAGATTGTCCAGAATCGCCTCGTCAGTGATCGGCTCGTTGTGCGGTGGCGGCCGGAGCTGGAGCGCAAGGATCGTGACGGCGATCGCCACCACTCCATCGGTGAGAACCTTGATGCGGTCGGTATCACTGCCATTTCGGAGGCGAGCTAATAACCCGCGGATGCGCGTTGTCTCTTCCTTCTGCCGATCCTCGAGGCTCTGCCACTTGTCTGATAGCTGATCAACATCTACCTGATAGGCGTGATCCGGAGTCGGGTAGATGCGTCGAAGCACTACCGGCAAGATGATCAACAGTGTCCACATCCCGAACGCGATACGGCGGGCGAGGGTTGAATCGTTGAGCCAGCTGTATGTGGCCGCACAGGACGCCAAGGCCAGCACGATCGGGCTTGCCATGACCTGGGCACGCACGTAAGACACGTAAGGTTTCGGAAGGTTCGGAATGACCAGGTGACCTCTGACTGCAATCTCCCACTGCAGCCACATGAGCAGACCGATGGCCGTCAGCGGGACGAGCAGCATGAGCAAGGCCAGCCCTGAGTTCGGGGCCTCGCTCACCACCGAGGCGGGGTACGGCAACATCGCGACAAGCGCGAGCATCAGAGTATTCGTCCAGAGGATGCCTCCGGAACTTCGTTTGATGTAGCGAAACATCAAGTGATGCCGCCACCACAGGAACCCAACGAGCAAAAACGTGCCGAAATACACGGCGTAATCCGGGATGTTCTCGTGCAGGAAGTCGGCAGTCGTCGGACCCCCAGGCTGGCCCAGATTCTCAGGAACAGCACCTAAGTCCAGCGCCAGGAACGTCATCGCAATCGCAAAGACAGCATCCGAGAACCCCAGCAGACGCTCGGTCTCATCGTTGGTGGTCGAGATGCTCGACAACATGGCCTTCATCGACTCGCAACCTACCGCCGTTCGAACGCGCCATGCGATACGTACTGGCGCTATCTGGGGCAAGTTCCTATTCGAACAGGTGTGTGAAACCACAGCGTTGTAACTAATCCCCACCCTGGGATAAACCTGTGGATAACTTGTAAGGACTTCGCTGAGCACTGCGGCATTCGGGTGACGGGCGTGATCATCACCCGCTTGGGCGTGTGACGATCCGAGTTATCGCGCCAATTCGGCGCTCAGTCGTGAAAGGCGCACCCTATGAAGCCCGGACTCACCACTACAGTTGGCGCTGTAGGTGCAGTTACCTGCACAGCGTCACTTCTCCTCGTCGGCGTTCTTCCCGCGAATGCGCAGGTTGCCGCTGAAGCTGCCGCGACATCGCCTGCCGCCGCGCTAGGTACCGACGCTGACTCACCGCGTCTCGTCACGGTCAGCGCCGTGGTGACGAGCCTCAAGGACACGGGGGGAGGAACACTTCGCGCCGCGATTAACGCTGTGAACCGGCAGAGCTCCTCCACCACGACAACCATCACGTTCGCCAAGGCCGGAACGGTCAAGCTCAAGCGTGACCTCCCCGCCATCAAGAACAAGGTCGTCATCGATGGCACCACCGCGCCTGGTTACGTCACCGGTGGTGCTCCGGTTGTCGGAATCAACGGCAACGGGCACACAACGCTGCGTCTCGACCCAGGGTCTGGCGGATCGCAGATCCTCGCTCTGTCCGTGACCAACTCGAGCGGAAACGGAATTACCCTCGCATCGGGCAGCAACACCTTGAACTACAACTACGTGGGACTTACGACGGGCGGCAAGGCGTCCGGCAACCGCGGCGACGGAATCTTCCTCGCGCGCACAGCCAAGAAGAACAAGATCGGATTGAACCCGACAAACACTCCGAGCGCGGTCGCCAACGTCGTCTCGGGCAACCGGGGCGCAGGTATTCGCCTCATCGGTTCCTCTCTCAACAAGATCCAAGCGAACCGGGTTGGAACCAACGCGGCTGGTACCAAGGCCGTCGCCAACAAGCACGGCGGCGTCGAACTCATCGGTGCCAGCAAGAACGAGATCGGTGGAAACGTCACGGGTTCCGGCACGAGCGGACCCAACAACCCGACCGGCACGGAGGGCAGCGTCCCCGAGGTCTACGTCGCACCACCGCTGGGCAACGTCATCTCCGGAAACAAGAACGACGGCGTGCTCATCAGCGCAGGCTCGAAGAAGAACATCCTGCAGGGCAACTTCATCGGAACCAACGCGGCAGGGCTGGCGGCCGTTCCGAACACCGGCAACGGCGTACGCGTCATCAACTCCGACGGCACAGTGTTCCGGGGCTGCACAGTCACAGACAACCCATTCGTCTACTACAACGTGATCAGCGGCAACAAGAAGAACGGGCTGCGAGTCACGGACTCCGACAACACCGTCGTCCAGGCCAACTTCTTCGGAATCGGTATGGACAACACGACGACGGTCGCCAACGGCGGGAACGGGATGCAGTTCGACGGAAACTCGAAGACGCCACACGTTGGTGGCGTGATTCCTCTCGGAAACGTCGCGGCCGGCAACAAGAAGAACGGCATCGAGGTCAAGGACACCGTCAGCGGCTTCATCACCTTCAATACGTTCGGCGGACTGCTCGCCTTCAAGGGTGCCGCTCCGAACCACGGGAACGGCCTCAAGGTCACCTCTAGTGGTGGCAATAACCTGGCCCGCACGAATGTCTTCTCCGGAAACCTCGGCAACGGTGTTGAACTCAGCGGTAATGCACAGGGAATGACGCTCGATCCGAACCTAGTCGGGCTCAACACTTCCGGCGCTGGACCGCTGCGAAACGGCAAGAACGGCGTCCTCGTAACGGGCAATGCGCGCAAGAACACCATCGGCGGGAACAACGGTTCCGTCATTCCTCAGAACACGTTCTCCGGCAACGTCGGATACGGGTTGGTCTTCACGGGCAACGCTCGCGATAACAAGGTGGTCAACACCTTCATCGGTGTGGCAACCGGAATCACACTGCCGGTGCCAAACCTCAAGGGTGGCGTGCTCATCTCCGGCAAGGCCCGCAACAACTACATCGGGCCGCGCACGAGTTCACAGAAGACCAACGTGATTTCGGGCAATGTCGGATTCGGCGTCACGCTGACTTCGAAGACAACCGGCAACAGCGTGATCAAGAACAACATCGGCCTTGGACGCGAGGGTGCACCAGTTCCAAACTCGGGCGGCACCGTGTCGAACAAGGGCAAGAAGAACAAGATCCGCAACAACAACACCAACTAGTTGCGGCTACCCACCTAGACAAAGAATCCCCGCAGGCGATCAGCTCGCTTGCGGGGATTCTTTTGTGTTCTGGACTACAGCAGTTCGATGATTGTCGCGTTTGCCATTCCGCCGCCCTCGCACATGGTCTGCAGGCCGTAGCGGATGTTGTTGCGCTTCATCTGATGAATCAGGGTGGTCGCCAGTCGCGCACCGGAAGCACCGAGTGGGTGTCCGATCGCCATTGCGCCACCGTTCGGGTTGGTGATCATCGGATCGGCGCCAGTCTCAGCGAGCCACGCGCCGACGACTGATGCGAAGGCCTCGTTGACCTCGAAAGCGCCGATGTCGTCGATGGTCAGCCCGGCGCGCTTGAGCACCATTTCCGTTGCCGGAATCGGGCCGGTCAGCATCATGATCGGGTCTGAGCCTGCAACGGCACCAGTGTGGAAGCGTGCGATAGGCGTGAGGCCGAGTTCGGCCGCCTTCTCGCTGGTGGTGACGAGCAGTGCTGCCGCACCATCGGAAATCTGCGACGCGTTCCCTGCGGAAACGACGCCACCCTCTTTGAACGGGGTGGGCAGAGTCGCGAGCTTCTCAACATTCGATCCGGGACGGATTCCCTGGTCAGCGTTGAAGTCACCGACGGCAACGATCTCTTCTGTGAAGAGGCCCTCTGCCGTTGCAGCAGCGGCCCGCTCATGGGAGGTCACAGCCATCTCGTCGAGGTAGGTACGGCTCAGGCCCCACTTCTCGGCGATCATCTCAGCGCCGACGCCCTGGTTGAACATCACATTGTTGTAGCGCGCATTGATCTTCGGGCTGAACGGTCCCTCGCCTCCGGCGAGGTTCGATCCCATGGGAATGCGCGACATGGATTCCACGCCACCGGCGATCACGACATCGGTCTGACCCGACATCACGCTGGCAGCGGCGAAGTGCAGAGTCTGCTGGCTGGATCCACACTGGCGGTCGATCGTGGTTGCCGGCACGGACTCCGGGAAGCCTGCGGCGAGCACCGCGTGACGGCCAACGTTGAAGCCTTGTTCTCCGGT